>JBAXTB010000070.1:0-19536 GCA_037130425.1 Bacteroidota bacterium | reverse complement strand
TAACGCTTGAAAATCAAGGTTTTAAAATAAACGCCGAATGGGTGGAACGCGGCCGTGAAGCCAGCCAGATCCGCTTCACCTGGACACCCGAAAACTGTTCTTTTGCAGAGATCCTGGACGCGGTCGGCAAAGTCCCCCTCCCACCCTACCTGCAACGCCCGGCGGAGCAATCCGACCGTGAGCGTTACCAAACGATTTATGCTCGCTTCAACGGCTCGGTAGCAGCGCCTACAGCCGGACTGCATTTTACCGAAACCGTTTTTGAACGCCTTGCCCAGCGCGATATTGATGCGGCTTATGTCACCCTGCACGTTGGCGCGGGCACCTTCAAACCGGTAAAATCCGACACCATCGGCGAACACGAGATGCATGCCGAGTATTTTGATGTAAGCGCCGAAACCCTGCGCCAACTGCGCGACCGCCACGGCAACGGACAAATCGTGGCGGTGGGTACGACCAGTTTAAGAACCTTGGAGAGCCTGTACCTCATGGGCTGCAAACTATTGGTCGCGCCCGATCTTTCACTCGCCGAATTGGAAATCGCGCAATGGGACGCTTATAACCCAGATTACAAGGGCGCAACCGTACCTGAAGCCCTAAACGCGCTATTACAATGGCTTGAAAAACAACAACTTGAGCGCATTGTAGCCAAAACGCAATTGTTAATCGCACCGGGTTATCAAATCCGAATGATAGATGCGTTGGTGACGAATTTTCACCAGCCGGCAAGTACCTTGTTGTTGCTGGTGGCGGCTTTGGTTGGGGAGGATTGGCGGAAAATTTATGATTACGCGTTGGAAAATGGGTTTCGATTTTTGAGTTTTGGGGATGGGAGTTTGTTGTATCGGGGTAATGGGGAATAAGGCATGTTAGAACGGTGGTCTCTGACCCGTGAAGCAAAAAACATATACAAAACAATATGTGTAAAATTTACAAAAAGTAGACTTTCATAAAATTTTTAACACAAATTATTTTACAAACACATACCTTTGCGCCATCCAACTCAATTTTAAAACAAAAAATCATGGGCGCCTACCTTCACATTGGCTTTGTAGCCAAAGCAACAACTAAACTACCCGCAGACATTTCCAAGAGCAAATTGCTCAAAGAAATCGAAGATTATTATCCCAACACGGCCTTTGATTGCACCGAATCGGACGGCAAAATCAAGTTGAGCCTGAAACCGGAAATAATCCAAGCGGAATTACTGCCTTTTGTCAGGCAGGTTTACGAAGATTTTCATGGCGATCCCGAAGAAGGATGGCTGAAAACAGCACTTGACTTCATCAGGGAACATGCCGGAGAATCCGATTGGCTTGAGCAGGCGGAAGAAGCCGAATTGCACGATTTTTCGCTTAATGGCTACGACATGCCCGAGGATTTTAAAATCGACGGACAAAGCATTCGACTATATACCTCCATCGTAACCTTAGGCACAGAAGGGAAATTTTTGATGGAGGAGTGCGAAAAAACACTTCAGTTCATGGAAACTTGCGCGCATCGGGCCTACGCCGGATTTCAACTCGGAAAGGCTTTTCGTGTGTTCGTGCTTTAAAGTCGTAGGGAGGGCATTAACTGCTGGGCACAAGCCTGCAAGTCACTGACTTTCCGCCTTGCTTGGTCAGACACAAGCGAGGTGGCGTAACATCGAGGTTGAGGAATGAGAAGACCAAGTGCGGAGGAAGGGTGAGGTGAGGTGTTTAGGGCTAGATAAAACCGGATTCACCGTTTTCAAAAAAAGGCATAAAAATACGGCTTACCAAAGACAATAGCCGTATTTTTGTGCCTTATGAAATTAGATAGAAACCATATTGCATTACTCGCCGATCAACATCAAGGCCTGTTCAAAGCCGCCGACCTGACTGCAGCGGGTTTGAGTTTCAAGCAAATCCGGCAATTGGTCGCCTCCGGGGACTTGGAAAAACTTGGTCAGGGCATCTATCGTGCCACTTCGCATCCTTATGATGAGCGCGTCGAAATTGCCCGCCGGATTCCGAACGGCGTATTTTGCTTGTATTCTGCCTGTTTTTTGCACCAATTGTCCGATTTTGTGCCTTCCGAGCAGCACATTGCTATTTCCAAAAAATCACGGTACGTCCTGCCTGCCTACCCACCCGTCAAATTGTATTATTGGGAAACGACGGCTTTTCAATTGGGAATTGGTGATTTCCCGTTGGATGAAATCAGCATCCGGGTGTACGACCCTGAAAAAACGGTCTGCGATATGTTGCGGTTGCGGGAAAAGGTAGGGTTGGACGTGGTGAAAGAAGTGGTAAAAAACTACCTGCAAGGCCCTGCCCGCGACCTCGCCAAACTGCACGATTACGCACGGAAATTGCAAATAGAAAAAACGCTCCATCAGTATTTAAGTATAATGTTATGAATATTTCCATTGCGTCCATTCAGGACAGGCTCCGCAATGTTGCCAAATCTACCGGCAAAGATTTTCAACTCATTCTCACACGCTACTTTCAAGAGCGGCTGTTGTTCCGTCTTTCACAAACGCCACATCGGGACAATTTTTGCATCAAAGGTTCAATTTGATTACGAAAAGATCACCGTCGCGGAAATCATAGAACAGCGGCGATATGCTGGGTTGCAAATCAAAGTCCCGGTTTCGCTTGGTACGATGCGGCAATTGATGAAAATTGACATTGGTTTTGGCGATGTGGTCACACCGAAACCAGATTTTATGACCTACCCGACACTATTGGACATGAACGCGCCAGAAATCAAGGCATATTCTCGCGAAACCGTTATCGCCGAAAAATTTGAAGCGATGATTGACCTGTCTGAATCGAACAGCCGGATGAAGGATTTTTACGATGTTCACCAACTACTTTCCCAAAAACAATTTGACCCGAAAACTTTACAACTCGCTATTTTTCAAACGTTTAAAAACAGGGGAACCATCGTGCGACTCAAGCACCCAATTTTTGAAACCACCTTTGCCAATGACCCAACCCGCAACAAACTCTGGGCGGGTTTTCTGCACCGCTCAAAATTGGGCAATTCCGTTACTTTCTCAGAGGTAATGCAGTGTATTCGGGAGCACTTGCTGTCGGTTTATGAAGATCTTTCCTGATTTCACGGTTAAGATTTTGACCTTTTGACCAAGCGCACGCAACGCTCGTTTTTAATATACTCATAATCAATTCATTACAATCTTCCATCGTAACCTTAGGCACGGAAGGGAAATTTTTGATGGAGGAGTGCGGAAAAACACTTCAGTTCATGGAAACTTGTGCGCATCGGGCCTACGCCGGGTTTCAACTTGGAAAGGCTTTTCGTGTGTTTGTGCTGTAAAATCGTAGGGAGTGCATTAACTGCTGGGCTATCGAACACAAAAGAAGGAAAAAAAGTATTCAAGCATGAATCAAAATAAGTGGAAATTTTGTATTTTTGGATAAATTTTAAAGTACGACTATGACTAAAGTGCAAGCATTAATATTGGAAATCAACAAGTTAGATCAGTATGAGTTAGAACTGATCTTGAAAGAAGTTCTGGACAAGATAAACCTCAAAAATCGAGCAGAGAAAGCATTGGATAAGCTGGTAGGTAGTGGGAAAGGAACATGGGAGTCTGATGCGCAAGATTATATCCATGCGCTTCGTGAAAATGATAGGACTTAAAACTCTGTTCTGCCTATTTATGGTTCTTACTTTGCTGAAATGAGAATATTTATTGATACGTCTCCATTCATATACCTTGTCGAAGGACATCCGGCGTTTGCGGATCGAGTCAAAACATATATTTTGAACGCAGTGTCAAATGACGACCATTTAGTGACGAGCGTTATCACTATTATGGAGTACGGCGTAATGCCTACCAGAAAAGGGAAAGAAGCGTTAATCCATGAGTTTGATGAATTTATCCAATCGCTGAACATCCCAGTTGAAATCATTAATCGCAGCACTGCCGTGTTTGCTTATAAACTAAGGGGGAAATACGATTTTTTAAAAGGAATGGATGCTCTTCAGATATCAGTAGCAATTGAAACAGGGTGTGCTTTATTTATGACGAATGATAAAAAACTCAAAAATATTACTGAAATACAAGTGCTTATTGTTGAAGACTTGTAAAATAGGCGTATAGGAAGGATTTTTAAACAACGCTTTTCTAATTATACCTTCACATCGGCTTTGTAGCCAAAGCAACAACTGAACTAACCTCACACATTTCCAAGGACAAATTGCTCAAAGAAATCGAAGATTATTATTCCAACACCGCCTTCGATTGCACCGAATCGGACGGCGAAATCACATTGACCCTGAAACCGGAATTAGTCCAAGCGGAATTACTACCTTTTGTCCGGCAGGTTTATGAAGATTTTCATGGCGACCCTGATTAGGCACGGAAGGGAAATTTTTGATGGAGGAGTGCGGAAAAACACTTCAGTTCATGGAAACTTGTGCGCATCGGGCCTACGCCGGGTTTCAACTTGGAAAGGCTTTTCGTGTGTTTGTGCTGTAAAGTCGTAGAGAGGAAGAAATAGCAGAAAGTACTTTGCGAAAAGGTTTAACAATCGAATTTGTTGCGGAAATCACTGGGCTGTCAATAGCAGAGGTTCAAAAAATATCCGACCATTTGGGGGATGTATAAGACTCGCCGCTTATAATAGTGCACTAAAATCTACTTCCCCACCACATCCCTAATCACCACGCTCGCCATGTGCAGCCCAAACAACGCCGGGATATACGAAATCGTCCCATAAAACGACTTTTTAAACCGGTTTCCATCCGTCATCATACAATTCTCCCGGTTTACTAATTCCGAGGAAAACACCACGGTAACGCCCCGGCGCACGCCCTTGCGCTTCAAACCCTTGCGTATTTGTTGGGCAAAAGGGCAATTATAAGTCTCCGAAATATCGGCCACCTGCACTTTTGAAGGATCCACCCGGCCGCCGGCGCCCATGCTCGACACGACCCGGATTTCCTTTTGTTTGCACGTAACAATCACATACTGTTTGGGTTGTACCGAGTCGATGCAATCGAAAACGTAATCAAAATCATTGGTAATCAGTTCTTTTACGCTGTCTGGCGTTAAGAATTCTTCGCGCACGGTCAGGTCAAGTTCCGGGTTGATGTCGAGCATACGCTCCGCCATTACCGCCGTTTTGGCTTTGCCCACCGTGCTGTGCATGGCAGGCAATTGTCGGTTAGTATTGGTCAAATCAACCGTATCACCGTCTAAGATGGTCATGCGCCCGACGCCCGCGCGTGCGAGAAACTCAGCGGCAAAACTGCCTACGCCACCCAAACCAACCACGAGCACGTGCATATTTTTCAAGCGCAGGAGCGCTTCTTCCCCGACTAAAAGTTCGGTGCGTTGGAGCCAATGCGGCGTATTGTTTTCTTGTGCGGACATCTGTGTTTTTCTTAAACTGCAATCGTAAAAATTAGAAACAGATTATTTACACGCCGAAGCGATTGGTTTTAAAGGCTCAGATCATTTGTTCAAAACCTGTTACGGCCGCGTATAGCCTTACTCGATTCCCGAAGGGAATTTATGTTTATAGATTCGAACCCCGGTTTGAGTCCCAATCCTGAAAGGATTGTATGTAAAACATTCACGGTGAAAACGTTACACAACACATACAATCCTTTCAGGATTGGGAAAAACGCACGACAACAGAGCTATAAACATATAATCCCTTCGGGATTTTTTGATGCCAACCCGTTGTAAATCATATAATTACGAGCACCTGCATGATAAGTATCAATTGATTTTACCAAACCAAATTTTATTTTGAAAAAAGTAGATACTCATTTGATGACTTGGAGTCATCTGATGAGTATCTACTTTTTTCAAAATAAAATTTGACATTTCAGTTTTGATATTTGCAGTCAATACAGCGCCATGAAATATTTATTGGCGCAAAAATACATAATTCACGCATCTTCTACCGCCCGACAAATACGCGCTGAAAGTTTTCCCACACCATTTGCTCCATCTTTTCCACTGAAATTTGCCGAATCTCAGCCGCTGCCGCATAAACCGCTCGAATATCCACGTCCTGGTCGTCCGTTTCCAAAAAGAAGGCATTATCAGGCGTATGTATAAACGCCTCTTGCAGTGCATCTTGTGCTTGCAACAACGCAGCGCCGTAGGAAAGCACACAACCCGCATCCAGCAAGCGTTTGGCTACAGATAAGTTTTTCCGAAACCCGTGTATCATCCAAGTTTGCTTGGGCTTCAAGCGCTTTTTAACTGCCAAAACCTCCTCGTACGCACGCACGCAATGCACAACCAAGGGTCTCCCGACTTCCTCCGAAACCTCAATACACCATTCAAACGCCTGTATTTGAACATCCCACGCAGCGCCGGTGAGTTTGTCAAGTCCGGCCTCACCAATGGCAAGCACTTCCGGGCGCGCAGCCTGTTCCCGCAGCCAAATCAAAACATTTTCCCTTGAAATTCCCTCTAAATACCAGGGATGCAGGCCCACGGAATAATATGAAGCGTCCGGTTCAGGGATCTCCCCAAACCGGACGCTTTGTATTTCCAGCACACCGACCGCAGCGGTCGGATGATGCGTATGAATGTTAATCAGGTGTTCCAAATCCTATCGGCTTTCAACATCCGATTTTTTGCCGCCCAGGGTCTGGCCGATCATACCGCCCGGCTGTTGCTGGCTTACCTTTTTAAAGGCGTCATAACCGCAATCGAGGAAGGATTTGTATTCGCTCACATCGGGCGTGAAGCCGCGCGGCTGGTTCAGCACCGTGGTACCGTCGTTGTGCATCAGCACGTACCAGGGCTGACTGGCCTGACCAAAGTTGTTTTTTTCAAAAGTGCCCCATTTATCCCCAACGGTCCGCATTTTTTCACCGGTGTTCGGGTCGAGCAGGTAGTGGAATTTATCTTCCGGGAATAAGCGCTCTTTATCGTCCACATACAGAGAAACAACCACATAGTTATTGCGCAGGTTTTCGATCACGCCCGGTTTATCCCACACGTTTTCTTCCATTTTGCGGCAGTTTACGCAGCCGTAGCCGGTAAAATCTACAAACAAAGGCTTGTTTTGGCGTTTTGCTTCGGCCAAACCTTCATCAAAATCGTGGTAGCAATCTAAATTATGCGGGCAACCTGTGCCTTTTTTGGCGCTATGCGGTCCCCAAATATTGTAATGCACGGGTGGCGCCAAACCACTCAACAAAGAAAGCGATTGGTAATTCACCAAACCCCAACCGAGGTATCCGGAAAACACTAACGCCGCAATTCCGACGCCCGCGCGCAACAATCCGGGTCGCCCCTTTGCGCCTTTCCAGTTCAAAATACCCAACTGATATAAACCCAGGACAAAGGATAAAAGCACCCATATCCCAAGGAACGTTTCAAATTTCAGGATTCCCCAGTGGCGCACCAGATCGGCCGTGCTCAGAAATTTAAAAGCCAGGGCAAGTTCCACCAAACCCAGCGTCACTTTTACATTGTCCATCCAGCCACCTGATTTCGGCAGCGAATTGAGCCAGCCCGGGAACATCGCAAACAAGCCGAACGGCAAAGCCAAGGCCAAGCCGAAAGAGAACATGCCAATGGTCGGTTTCAATGGAATCAACCCGAACAATGCGGCCCCTTCATTCGAACGCGCCGCTTCTACCAGCAAGGTGCCTACAATCGGGCCGGTACAGGAAAAGGACACGAGGGCCAGCGTAAAAGCCATAAAAAAGATGCCTAAAGAACCGCCGCGATCGGCCATTTTATCGCTCGCATTTACCCAGGATGAAGGAAGGGTAATTTCGAACAATCCGAAAAAAGACAAAGCGAAAATGACAAAAACCGTAAAAAAGAGCAGGTTAAAGTACATATCCGTGCTCATTTCATTTAATACGTTCGGGCCAAGGGCCGCTGTGAGCGCCACGCCTAAGCCTACATAAATCAGGATGATGCTCAAACTATACCAAATCGCGTTGCGCAGCCCTGTTTTGCGGTCTTTAGAGCGTTTTACGAAAAAACTGACCGTCATCGGGATCATCGGAAACACGCAAGGCGTAAGCAAGGCAAGCAACCCTCCCAAAAAACCGCCGATGAAAACGCCGATATAAGAAGTGCTGGCTTCCACTGCGCCGCATGAATTGACGAATTTCTTGGAATTGATTTCCGCGCGTTTGGAATCCCAAAAACCCTTAAAACTGGGGTCATTGGGTGGCGCAATCGCGGCGGCTGCATTGCCGGAAGCAGTGGGCGGCGCATTTACCACCGGCGTTTCAGTAGCCGGAACCGTCGCACCGGGCGCGTCGCTCAAGCCTACACCGGGTGTATTTTTACCGCTGTGTTGGTCGGCCGGAGCAGTTGGCGTAGCGCCTTCTTTACCGGAGTTGCTACCATTCGTGGGCGCCACAGCCGGTTTTCCCGCGCCGGCAGCCTTGGAAAGATCAAATTTAAAATCGACATCCTTTGGTGGCAGGCACATTTCGTCGTTGCAGGTCATAAAATTCAAATAACCTTCAATCGCTTTCGACTTATCTTTCACTTCCACCCGCTGGGTAAAAATGGCCGAGTGCTTAAACTTCGACACGTTCATTTCAAAAACCTTGTCGTACAGGCTAATTTTGCCGCCGCTTTCTTTGGCTTTACCAACGAGTTTGAAATGTGCGCCTTCTTTATACGTGAACGTAGTGGGAACCGGTCCTGCATCGCTTTCTAAAAATTGCGAGTAGGTGCTCCATCCTTCATCTATTGTCCCGGTGAAAATCAAGTCATATTGATTATTCCCAAGGTCTGTGGATGAAAAAGACCATTTTACTGGATTTTGGGCGCTGAGTTGCGCAACTGCCGCCAGGGCAAAAAGTAACAAGCGTACCTTCATGTGCGTTTTAGATTTTACTGCGCAAATTAAACGCGTTTTTGGCGCTTATGGTTAATCCGAAGGGCTTTTATCAAAACTTTAACCCTATGAATTGTCTGCATGACGCTAAAAAGTGTAGTTTTCCTTCAACATTTTGAGGAACGTCCATCATTGGTATGGCAATTAGACGTGCACCAAGGATTTAATCAAGCCGAAATGCCTGACCTCGGAGAGGTCCAACATTGGTAGAAATCATTGATATAAACGGGTTTCGACCTCGGAGAGGTTCAACGGTGGTAAAACATCTACAATGTATAAAACCAATATTAGACCTCTCCGAGGTCCGTATAAATATGTGATTATCAATTGCTACCAATATTGAACCTCTCCGAGCTTAGATCATTATCCATTCATTCCAAAATCTTTCAGACAAGCCCTCTATGGCAATTTTCATTTTTTTATCTCTCAAAATATTGGAATTCCCGGAAAGCCTGTTTACCTTTGCGCTCCGATTTTGAAAAGCATTCAATTTTTTATTACGCTAAGCGATGAAACGTACATACCAACCATCCAACCGCTCCCGCAAAAACAAACACGGTTTTCGCGAACGCATGGAGTCGAAAAATGGCCGTAAAATTCTCTCCCGCCGCCGCAAGCAAGGCCGCTGGAAGCTCTCTGTATCCGATGAGCGCGGGCTGAAATAAGCCTGCTGACGATTTTATATAAGCCGGCACTTGGGCTTTAGGGCCAAACTGCCTCTTTGATTTAAGCATGAGTCATCCCGAATTTTCAGGATGACTCATGCTTTTTTCTTGTAGTGCATAAAATAATTAAATATGTCCTATTTTAGCGGCTTTCGGCCTTATTCAAATTATTACTTGCACTTTCATGTTAAAAATGCTTGGTGATTCGTCTTCTGAAAAATCCTGAAAGGATTGTATGTTTATAGCAAAGAACACGATTGGTTTCTACCCAATCCTGAAAGGATTGTATGTAAAAATGTTATAGAACACATACAATCCCTTCGGGCATTTTTGCTCATCTTGGCTATAAACATACAATCCCTTCGGGATTTTTTGATATGCAGGGTAAATACATTTGAATACTCCTTTTTATTTGTGATTACCCAAAATGATACTACGCTTGACCAACTTTAACTTCACACGGGAGGAACGCCTGAAAAGCAAAAAAATGCTCGGCGCCTTATTCAAAGGGGGAAACTCTTTTGTAGCCTACCCGTTGCGTGTGGTTTGGTTGCCAGCCGAGGCGGTACAAAGCGCGCCTCAGGCATTCGTTCAGGTTGCCATTTCCGTACCCAAACGCAATTTCAAAACAGCCGTCGAACGGAACCTGCTTAAAAGGCGGATCAGAGAAGCCTATCGCCTCAATAAACAGGATTTATTAGAAAAAATACATCCATCAGGCAAACCGGTAGCACTCATGATTATGTATATTGCAAAAGAAGCACTCACTTTTGCAGAAATTCAGGCTGGCGTACTAAAAATGATCCGTAAATTTCCGGCTGAAATGCCCGCCGGAAACCAACGGTAACAACTCCTTTGTCCTTAAAAACGAACGATAACACAGTTTAAAGCGCAATTCCAATGCTTTTTCCTATCGGCGACGATAACATAGAGCGGGGCCACCCGGCCATTTTCAGCTATTCCCTGATTGTACTTAATATCGGGATATTTTTGTTTCAAAGCAGTTTGCCGCCAGGCGCCCAGGCTGGGCTTATTGAATATTATGGCGCTATTCCGGCTGAAATTTCTTCCGGAATCGACCTGCAAACGCTGTTTACCAGCATTTTCCTTCACGGCAGTTGGATGCACGTGCTTGGAAACATGTTGTTTCTCTGGATTTTTGCCGACAATATTGAAGCCACCATCGGCAACTTCAAGTTTCTGCTTTTTTACTTAGCTGGCGGTTTGGCGGCGGGTATTGCACAAGTACTGGTAGAACCTTTTAGTCAAGTCCCCTGCGTAGGCGCGAGCGGAGCCATTGCGGCGGTTATGGGCGCTTACATTGTGATGTTTCCCCGGTCAAGGGTCAAAATGCTGTTCTTGCTGTTTGTGTTTTATGTCCCGTCCTGGGTATTCCTTGGCGTCTGGTTTACCGAGCAGTTGTTATCGGGTGTGCAGGCGATGGGACTACAAACGCATGATCCCGGCGGCGTGGCGTGGTGGGCGCATATTGGCGGCTTCATTTTCGGGTTATTTGCAGGCCGGTATTTCAAGCGGCAGATTCAACAAACCGATATTTCTTACTAAATCTCCTCATCTTCCTCGGCCCTGACTTTTATTTCACCCGGTAAAAGACTTTCAACATCGGTTTGAATGGCATAGTCCGGATCCCAGGTCCAAAGCCCTTGCTCATACTCGCGGGTCATCAGCGCAACGTTATCGGCATGGTATTTTTGTTGCAAACGCGGGTATTTGTACCGCGCCCACAACGACGCTTCATCAAAAGGAATGCCTGTGGCAATGCTTTCTCGCACCGCAAAAATATACACCAAACTTTCGGTACGCCGTTGTAGCCAATCATTGATACTGAGCGCCGGATCGCCATGCCCTGGAATAAGACGTGTAAACCAGTTCCGATCATGGATGCGTGGCAATTTCTCAAGCGTTTCAACGTAATCCACGCTGCTGTGATAAATGAACGGAAACTCCACATTCGACAAATAATCACCCGCTACGCAAAGACCTAACTGCCACACAATCATCATCATACTATCGGCGGTATGCCCCGGCGCCTGGTAAAACGTCATCTTTGTCATGCCGTTTCTAAACTGCACGCCATCGCGATAAACCCAAAAATCGCCCTCCGGATATTCAATCGGATAAGGGCGGTCGACGTAGAATTTTTCGTCAAAATCAAAGGCTTGTTCCAGCACAGCCGCCTTGTTCGGATTGTCTGCCATTGCCTGCGACATAAACACTTTATCGGCATTAAAAGCGCGGTACCCGATGATATGATCGTAGTCGGAATGGGTAAAAACAAGGAACAGCGCGCGTTTTCCACGCACAGATTCAACATAGTGGCGAATGGCAATCACCTCGTCGGGAAGCCAGGCGGGATCGACCACAATCACCACATCATCGGTCAGAATTACGGTTGAATTGGTCTGAAAAAGCGCACTTTGAAAAATCGTTATATGCGGGTCGCGATATATTATTTTGTTCATAATGGTTCAAGATGGGAAGGTTTGGATTCTTGTGTCTACCTTTGTGGTGCAATTGAATCGGACAAATGTACGGAATTGCAAACCCCTAACACCCAATCATTCTTTTAAAATGGGAAATATCATTGCTATTGTGGGTCGCCCGAACGTGGGAAAGTCCACCTTTTACAATCGCTTGGTCGGGATGCGCGACGCAATTACAGACGACTTTTCAGGTGTCACGCGTGACCGGAAGTACGGATTCTGTGAATGGAATGGAAAACGCTTTACGGTGGTAGACACCGGCGGTTTTGTTACCGGCTCGACCGATGTATTCGAATCGGCGATTCGAGATCAGGTAAAAGTTGTTTTGCAGGAAGCGGCCGCCGTTATTTTTATGGTAGACGTTCAAACCGGCATTACGGATTTGGACGAAAGCATGGCCAAAATCCTGCGCCGCAGCGACAAACCGATTTACCTCGCCGTCAATAAGGTTGACAGCGGTAAAAACATGGTGGACGCCAACGAGTTCTGGGGTCTTGGTTTTGAAAATACGTTTTTTATCGCCGCCATCAGCGGTAGCGGCTCCGGCGATTTGTTGGACGCCGTGGTGGAACATATTGAAAACGAAGAGCCGCTTGAAACCGAACTGCCGAAATTCGCCATTATCGGTCGCCCGAACGTGGGCAAATCGTCGCTCACCAATATTCTTCTGGGCGAAGAACGCAACATCGTGACGCCCATCGCGGGCACCACGCGCGACCCAACGCACTCGTATTACAATAAATTCGGCAAAGAATTTATGTTGATCGATACGGCCGGTATCCGCAAAAAAGAAAAAGTAGAGGAAGATTTGGAGTTTTATTCCGTCATGCGCGCCATCCGCGCGGTGGAAGACGCCGATGTGTGCCTGTTGGTGTTAGATGCGCAACAAGGCATTGAATCTCAGGATCTTAACATTTTGCGATTGGTTCAAAAACGCCATAAAGGGATTGTGATTTTGGTGAATAAATGGGATTTGATCCCGGAGAAAGGCACCAATACCACCCGCGATTTTGAATTGTATATAAAATCCAAACTCTCGCCGTTTGACGATGTGCCGATCCTGTTTATATCAGTACTTGAAAAACAACGCATTTTCCAGGCTATTGAAGCCGCCATGGAGGTGTACGAGAACCGAACCCGTCGTTTAAAAACCTCGGAATTAAACGAACTGATACTTGGATTAGTGGAAGCAACGCCGCCGCCTTCTGTGCATGGACGTTATCCGAAGTTCAAGTATGTAACGCAATTGCCGACGCCTTACCCGAGTTTTGCATTTTTCGTAAACAATCCGAACTACGTGCGGGACTCATACAAGCAGTTTTTGGAAAACCAGTTGCGCAAACACTACAACTTCAAAGGTGTGCCAATGGAACTGTATATTCGTTCTAAATAAACGAACTTGCACGCCTACAGCCTCCGTTCACACAGGCTGAGCCTATTTTTGCTCATTCCCGACCAATCAGCGCCGTATCTTTGCAACGCTTGAAGGATCTTGCGCGTTTTGAAAGGAAAACTTGTTCCATGAAATTACGATCTACTTTTTGCTATCTGCTGATATTGTCTGTTTTTGCCGCTTGTAAAGATGCGCCGGAACAAATACCCGTTTACCTGCAACTCGAACCTTTTATGGTAAACGAAACGGGCGGCGCGGCCTGGCATAAAATCACGGAAGGCTGGCTGTATGTAAATGGAGAATTCCTGGGCGTGTATCCGCTTCCGGGTAAAGCGCCGGTGTTGGCCGATGGGGATAGCCAAATATTGTTGTTTCCGGGCGTAAAAGAAAACGGCTATGACGATACGCCGAATATTTATGACTTTTTGACCCGTTACGAAACCAAAGCCAACCTGACGCCGGGCACAACAGCGGTCATACAACCATCGACGCAGTACAAAACAGACATCACTTTTGCCTGGTCGCTTGAGCGCAGCACCTTTGATTTCGGCTCCTCGGTGGTAATCAGCAACCGGGATGACGATGAGGCAACGGGTTTCGAACTTACTACGGTTGGCGCGTTTGCGGGTCAATCCATCAAAATGGCGGTGGATACTGCGCACCCCGTCATTAATATCGTGACCGAACAAGCGGCACTTCCTTATGACGGCGCACATCAGGTATGGCTTGAATTGAATTATCGCAATGATATGCCGTTTACACTATGGTTGTACGGTACCACTGGCACTTCTGCGGAACAACAAACCCCGATATATCAGTTTACAAACTCAGAACAATGGAATAAAATCTACCTGAATCTGACAGATTTCGTCGCCCAGGCAGGCCAGGAAAAGCAGCGCTTGTTTTTCGGGGTAAAACTTCCTACAGACGCTTCCGGCAAGTACACACAACTTTCCGGAACGGTTTATTTAGATAACATTCGACTGGTGCATTTTTAGCCGGTCGCTAAAACTGATTTGTTTTGTCACGTCAGCAACGTCAACGCGATACCTTTATTTACGGCATTGTCGATTTTATCATGGCAATGCTTGCCTGGGCATTGTTTTACCTGTATCGTAAAACGTTGGAAGGCGTTCCAATTTCAACGGACATTTTCCGCGATCCCAATTTTTTCCTTGGAACCTTGATGGTACCGACCGGCTGGGTGCTGCTGTACAGCATTTTTGACCACTACGCCGATATTTACCGCCTGTCAAGGTTGGCCACTTTTACCCGTACCTTTTTTCTGGCTTTTTTGGGGGTAACATTTCTGTTTTTTTCCCTTATCCTTGACGATGTAGTACACGATTACCATACCTATTACCGGTCCTTTGTTGTATTATTCAGCCTGCATTTTTTACTCACGACCATTGCGCGCATGATCCTGCTCACGCGCGCGAGCCGTCGACTAAAAGCAGGATTGGTTACCTTCAACACCTTATTAATCGGCGGAAACCAAAATGCCCTGGATTTATATCAGGACATCAGCAGCAGAAAAAAAGGATTAGGATACCGATTTATCGGTTTTATTGATACGAATGGAGAGTCGGAACAGGTTTTAGATGGGAAATTGAATAAATTAGGCAATTTGAGCGCGCTTGAATCCGTCATTCGGCAATATGATGTTGAAGAAGTGATTATTGCCATTGAAACCAGCGAACACAATTTGCTCCGCGATATACTGAATGTGTTGTTTGACTTTTCTGAACAGGTATTGGTCAAAATCATACCCGATATGTATGATATTTTACTTGGTTCGGTAAAAATGAACCACGTGTACGGAGCGGTTTTGATTGAAATCCGGCAAGAGTTGATGCCTAAGTGGCAACGCACCGTCAAACGTTTTTTAGATGTTTCGATTAGCGCCATTGCCTTGATAACCTTGTCGCCTTTATTGCTTTATATCGTGATTCGTGTGCGATTAGGTTCGCCAGGGCCTATCATTTTTGCGCAGGAACGCCTTGGTTTGCACGGAAAACCCTTTATGATCTTCAAATTCCGCTCCATGTACATCAATGCGGAGCAAATGGGGCCACAATTATCCAAGGACAATGACCCGCGTTGCACGCCTTGGGGCGCGCTGATGCGGAAATACCGCTTGGACGAGTTGCCCAATTTCTGGAATGTGTTGCGCGGCGACATGTCGCTCGTAGGCCCGCGCCCGGAACGCAAATATTACATTGACCTGATTTTAGAAAAAAACCCGCATTACAAACACCTGATGAAAGTACGGCCGGGCATTACCTCCTGGGGCCAGGTGAAATACGGGTACGCCTCCAACGTGCAGGAAATGCTGCAACGACTTCGCTTCGACCTGCTGTATATAGAAAATATGTCGCTGGCGCTGGATTTTAAAATCATGTTTTACACCGTTTTGGTGCTGTTGCAAGGACGCGGCAAGTAAAAGCGAGCGCTTCGTTTTCAACTTATTCGACTTTTGGCTCCCCACCTTCGCCGTTTATCTTAAAATTCCTGCCGACAAAGAGATTTGCCGTAAATATGCGCGTTCAAACCAATTTTAACGATGCACGCAATGATTTACCGCAATTCCCTACCGATTGTATTGCTTTTTCTACTCCCGCTTGGGCTGTTTGCTCAAAAAGACAAAAAATGGGACGTAAATAACCCGGAAGGACTACCCTACAAGGACATTGAGTTTACCACCACCGAGGGCACCTGGATGAACCTCGACGTCAGCCCTGATGGCCAAACCTTAGCCTTTGATCTGTTGGGCGATATTTATACCATGCCCATTTCCGGTGGTCAGGCGCGTTGCCTGCGCGCGGGAATCGCCTGGGAGGTGCAGCCCCGTTTTTCGCCTGACGGCAAACAAATTCTGTTCACCTCTGATGCAGGCGGCGGCGACAATATCTGGGTGATGAATACCGACGGCAGCAAAGCGCGTCAAGTAACCAAAGAGAGTTTCCGCTTGCTCAACAACGCTGTTTGGATGCCCGACGGCCAATATTTTGTGGCCCGTAAACACTTTACCAGCACGCGTTCACTCGGCGCTGGTGAAATGTGGATGTACCATATCAGCGGCGGCGACGGCTTGCAACTGACCAAGCGCAAAAACGATCAACAGGATGTAAACGAACCTTGCGTCAGCCCCGATGGTCGCTATGTGTATTTTAGTGAAGACATGTACGGCGGCGGTTATTTCCAATACAACAAAGATCCGCTTAAACAGATTTTTGAAATCCGCCGCTACGACCGGCAGGAGGGAAAGGTTGAAGATATTACCGGCGGTTCCGGCGGCGCGGTGCGTCCGCAGATCAGTCCAGACGGCAAATTACTGGCTTTTGTGCGCCGCGTAGATGTTAAATCCGTGCTGTTTATCCGGGATCTGGAAACGGGGCTGGAATATCCTTTGTACGACGGATTGGATAAAGACCAGCAGGAAGCCTGGACGATTTTCGGCATTTACCCTGGTTTTGCGTGGATGCCGGCGTACAAGGATTTTAATTACAGCCTCGTTATTTGGGCGGGTGGAAAAATTAAAAAACTCGGTTTACATTCGATTTATCTCCATGATACTAAGGCGTATAAAGAGTTTTTCCCCGTCACAGAAATTCCTTTTTCCTGCCAGGTAAAAACCAAAGTGGCCGAAACCCTGCGTTTTAAAAACAAGGTTTTTGAACCTGAATTTACGGTACGCGCCGTGCGCAATGCCATCACCTCACCCGATGGCAAAACCATGATTTTTAATGCCGCCGGCAAATTGTATAAAAAATCGCTGCCCGATGGAAAACCGGAATTGCTGGTCAATACAAAATACGACCGTGCATATTTCGGCCATAATGTAACGGACGACCCTGAAATGCTGGAATCCGAGCCTTGTTTTTCACCGGATGGCAAGCAAATCGTCTTTGTAACCTGGAATGATATTTTCGGCGGCGGGCTTTGGAGCATGAACCTTGCTTCCGGCGCGCTCAAGCAACTGCCTATTTCAGGCGCTATTTTCCGCACGCCGCGCTTTTCGCCAGACGGCAAAACCTTAGCCGTCCGGGCACAGGACGGCGACGACGAACTTGGGCCTGCCCGCATGGTAAAACCGGGTATTTACCTGCTTGATTTAACCCAAAAAGAAGCATTTGTTGGTTTTGATGATTTAACTTTCGTAACGGAAGAAGGCGAAAACCCGCTGTTTTCAAGCGATAACAAACGTATTTATGTCAATACCGGCGGTTATTTGTTCGGCGGACTTGATAAGGCGCTTGTTTCTTTTGACTTGAAAGGCCAGGATCGGAAAGTGCTGTTTAAAAGTAAATATGTAAACCAGTGGTCGCCCTCGCCAGATGGTAAATGGCTGGCATTCACGGAATTACACAAGGCGTACATCTGTGCCATACCCGGATCGGGGCAAAGTGTGGACCTGAGTGCGGATACAAAATCTATTCCCGTCGCCCAGGTTTCCAAGGATGCGGGCTACAACCTGCATTGGACTTCCGACAGCAAAAAACTGATTTATACCTTGGGCGACGAGTATTATTCAATCGACCTGACCGATCGTTTTGCCTTCCTGCCTGGCGCCCCTGACAGCCTGCCCGGTTTGCCCGATCAAGGTCGAAAAATCGGCCTCACCCTGAAAGCCGATGCGCCTGAAGGAACCGTTGTGTTTGAAAACGCGCGCATTATTACCTGCGAAGGCGATCAGGTCATAGAAAACGGCGTGATCGAAGTAAGCGGCAATCTGATCACTTTTGTAGGCAAAAAATCGGATTACAAAAAACAAAAATCAGGTACAAAGGCTTATACCTCAATTGATTGCAGCGGCAAAACGATTATGCCCGGTATGGTTGACGTACACAGCCATTCCGGCAATTTCCGCTATGGCCTCAACCCGCAAAAACAATGGGAATATTACGCCAACCTGGCATTCGGCGTTACGACCATGCACGACCCGTCTGTCAACTCGGAAATGGCGTTTTCCAATGCGGAAATGCTTAAATCCGGCCGTATGACCGGCCCGCGTTTGTTCAGCACCGGCACGATCCTGTATGGCGCCGACGGTGATTTCAAAGCTCCGATTAACAGCTTAGATGACGCCCGCAGCACCCTGCGACGCACCAAAGCCTGGGGCGCTTTTTCTGTAAAAAGTTATAACCAGCCGCGCCGTGACCAGCGCCAGCAGGTTATTGCCGCCGCCCGCGAATTAAATATGGAAGTTGTGCCCGAAGGTGGCTCATTCTTCTACCACAATATGACGCAGGTGATGGACGGCCACAGCAGCATTGAACACAATATTCCGGTAGCGCCTGTGTATGAAGATGTTATACAATTCTGGAAGCGCACGCACACGCACAATACGCCGACGCTGATCGTTTGCTACGGGGCGGTGAACGGAGAATTTTACTGGTATCAAAAAGACGAGGTTTGGAAAAATAAACGCCTGTTAAACTTTGTTCCGCGCCACATCCTCGACGAGCGCAGCCGTCACCGCGAAATGATTCCGGAAGAAGAATATCAAAACGGCCACATTTTGGTGAGCAAAAGTCTGAAAAAAATGCAGGATAACGGCATCAACATCAACTTAGGTTCGCACGGACAACTTCAGGGACTTGGCGCGCACTGGGAACTTTGGATGCTCCAACAAGGTGGTATGAGCAATTTGCAGGCCATCAAATGCGCCACCATCAACGGCGCTGTACACCTCGGCATGGATCAGGAAATCGGTTCGCTGAAGGTGGGGAAATTAGCGGACCTCATTGTGCTGGATAAGAATCCGCTTGAGCAAATCCGAAATTCTGAATCAATTCGCAGCGTGATGGTAAACGGACGGCTTTATGATGCCGAAACCTTAAATGAAATTGGTAACTACAACCGCAAACACAACAAATTCTGGTTTGAACTGCCCGGCAGTCAAACCAACGGCTCAGCAGGTATGACGCATAACTGCACCGACAGCAAATGCACTTGCGGACACTGAGGAAGATCGAACAGATGAATATCGAATAACGAATATCGAATATCGAACGGAAGCGTTGCCCTTGATATCTTCGGATATTTAACCCTGGCGACCTTACCCAGCGATCAACGTGTATCTCCAACGCTGGCAGGGCTTAACGCTGCCAGCGTTTAACCCTGGCAACCTTACCCGG
>JBAXTB010000007.1:0-45397 GCA_037130425.1 Bacteroidota bacterium | reverse complement strand
GGTGTCCCTGCAAGCCACGGGCGACTGGGTGGTGACGCCTTCGGAATTGCCGATTGCCTTTAAAAACAAAGGCGAAGAACGCACGATTTATTTCACCGTTACGGCGCCCAAAACCGCCAGCGAAACAACCCTGAGCGCGGCCATTACCGTCGACGGGCAGCGCTACGACCTGCGCATGGCGCCCATCAAATACGAGCATATTCCGCAGCAAAGTGTGTTGTTGCCCGCGCGCGTACACGCGGCCCGCACGGACGTGCAAACGAAGGCCAAAAACATTGGGTACTACATGGGCGCCGGCGACGATATTCCCAATGCCCTGCGCCAAATGGGCTGCACCGTGACCATGCTGGAAGACAAGGATTTTGACGCCAAAACGCTGCGCAAATTCGACGCCATCGTGCTGGGTATCCGGGCCTATAATACCAAGGAAGCCCTGGTACAACATCAACAAAAACTGATGGAATACACCGAGGGCGGCGGCACGCTGGTGGTGCAATACAACAATAGTTTTGATCTTTTTGTAGAGAAATTCGCCCCATTTTCCATGAAATTATCCCGCAACCGCGTCACCGACGAAAATGCCGAAATGCGCTTTTTGCTGCCCGACCACGCGGTGCTGAACTCCCCAAATAAAATCACGCCGGAGGATTTCAACGGCTGGATACAGGAGCGCGGTTTGTATTTTCCGAGCGAATGGGACGCCAAGTTTTCGGCCCCGCTTTCCAGCAATGACCCCGGCGAAAAACCGGCTGACGGCGCGCTGTTAGTAGCGCCCTACGGCAAAGGTTTTTATGTGTACACGGGTTTGTCGTTTTTCCGGGAATTGCCGGCGGGGGTGCCGGGGGCATATCGGTTGTTTGCGAATATGATTTCGTTGGGGAGGTAGGTTGGATTCCCGGTTTCAAAGTGTCGGCCTGACTTAGGAGTCAGGCCGACACTACGAGGGATTTTTTTTTATAAATAAAATTGAATCAACGAGTTATGTTCGTTTTAGTAACGGATGGAATCCGAAAGATGGTAGACACGGGGTTGGAACCCCGCGCCAGCGGCGGGTTGCAAGTTTAGGTAATTGGATCATCTTTATTTGTTTTTTGATTAACAAGTAAGGAGATATACGAGGAGGGGAGGCTGTTTGGATTTTTGGGAGGGAGGAAATCAAAACAGGTGCAACACGATTAGAAGTTACTGCTTTAGGCATTAAACTTGAAAATTATAACATAATCTCTTAAATTTTCAAGTTTAATTTATATTTGTTGCATGATAAAGCGCGACACTAGTACTGCATACTCCGCTGGCGCCAGGTTCCTACCTGGTGTCTACGATCTTGCGGGTTTTACCCGCTTTTACAATGAATGTTGGGTGGAACCCGACCGATGGTAGACACCAGGTAGGAACCTGGCGCCAGCATTTTTGAAGGAGGTTTTGCCAATTTTAGTGTAATAAGTCCTTTACTTGTTGCTAATATTGACGCTTCAAAATAAATCAACACCACACCATGTTTGTACACCATGTCCTTTTTTACATGTCTGCCGAAGCAACGGAAGCAGACAAAGCGGCCCTGCGCAGCGGCATTGAAACCCTGACGAAAATCGAGGTGCTCCACCAATGGTTCCTTGGCGTGCCTGCGCCGACCGACCGGCCAGTGATTGAGCGCGGGTATGCCTTTTCCTGGCTGACGATTTTCAAAGACGGCGCAGGTGAAGCCATTTATCAGGAGCACCCGATACATTTGGAGTTTATCAAAAACAACGCCCATCTTTGGACGAAAGTGGTGATTTACGACGCGATTTGAGGCATTTAAGCCTTATTTTTTGCCAAACATCCAGCCTACGGTAATCGTTGCGCCGCGATAATCCTGGTAGGGCGGCAAATTGGTTTTGTTTGACAAAATGAAAGACCAGCCAAGCGAAACATTCATATTGGAGTAAAACATTACCCCGGCGCCGATGTTAAACCCGAATGTCGTGTGTGTTTCCCGCACGGTTCCAAGTTCCGGTCGAGTATTGTACACCCATTTGGCGCGGCCGCGTTCAATATATGGGCCGCCTGTGATGTAATAATGCGGGTAATCGGAATTGAGGTAGTATTTGGCCGTTACAGAAGGTTCGAAGGTGAGCAACGTATAAATGTCGGAAAGTTCGTAAGGAACCGGCTGTTGTACCAATATGGTTGATAATTTATCTTTTTTCCAGTTCCAGGCCGCAACGCCGCAAATGCTCAGATGTTTCGTAATGGGAATATCCAAGGGTAAACCCACCGTTACCGACAAGCGGCGCGTCAGTACGCCTACAAATATGCCTGCTCTGATAGCGGTGCTTGCCTGATGCGGGATTTTAGGCGGTTTTTCTCCGGCAGCCACCGCCAATCGTTGTACAATCGGGTCGTTCCAGGGTTCCGGATCGGGTAAAGGCGCGAGGGCTTTGTTCGGATCCATATCGGGATTGTCCATGGCAGGAATTACGAGGTTGATGGTGCCCACATAGCCTTTGCTTTTCCAAGGATCCACATAGTCTGTGTTAAACCGGGCTTCCAAGCGATCAATGGCAGCGAGCACTATTTTATCATTGAGCCGTTTGGGCGTTATATCTACATCGAATTGCCCGTCGCAACGCATCCGGGATTCGTATTTTCCATTGAGCAAAATGGCCACTATATGCGCGTGATCCAGTTCAAAATCGCGGACAACGGCGCGCAGCATTTCAACCGCATCGGCGTATTTAGCCCGGTTGAGTTGGTCTTGTGCGTAGTTTTTTTCCGGAAAAAACATGTTAATGGGGTGGTATTCCTGGGCAAGTAGGATGCCCGGCAATAGTAAATAGAGGAATAGGGCAGCGATATGTTTCATAGATAAGGAAGTATAGGACAAAAGTAGGAATTTTTAAGGTGTCTGCGCGTGCTTCCCTGGCTAAGCGATGCGGGCGTACCTGTTTTAAAAGGATCGGGCTGATCGCGCGGCCACATCACAGCTTACCCAACAACCACTCCCGTTCCGCTACATATTGCGCCGACGTAATTTGCGCGCGCAATTTCTCCCGCCCCTCCGTGTCATTCGTGCGCAGGTTCAAGAGGCTCTTGACAAAACGCACAAAATTGTGGTTCAATTCCTTGTGATACCCCAGCGTACTGCGTTTGCGTTGCAGGTAAATGGTAAAACTGTCGAGCAAAGAATCCAGCGCTGCCATTTCATTGGTATCCATATAGATACGCACCAACATGCGCCGCGCATCAAGGTTGTAAAACGCGTCGCGGAATTCGACTTTGCGCAGAATGTCCTGGGCCTTGTCATATTCCTTTTTCCGAAAATAATAAGTACCGAGGTTGTAACGCCAGGCATTGTCGCGCTCGCGCGGGGGCAACACAGCCTTGTAGGTTTCCAGAAAATTGAGCGCCCAGTCCCATTCTTCCACGCCGAGCGCCAACAGCATGATGTTGTTGTAGGTGTATCGGTTCAGGTATCCGTCTTCCAGAATTACTTTTCGGTCGAGGCCGGAGCGGTACAAATTGAGGGCTTCCCGGATGTATTTGCGGTCGCCGCTGTTGAGCCGACGGATACAATAATTGATGGCGCCGATGTATAAATCGCGGATTTCGTTTTTTGGGAAAACAGTCCAATGCGCGTGAATGATTTCAGTCAACCACTGAAAATGTGGTTCTGCCGCGCCGCTTTTGTCCGACAAAATCCAGAAACAATGGTAATAGGCCATGACCGCCGGGTGCTGTTGAAACGCGCCCGATTCCATGGCCGTCAAGGTGGCTTGCAGGTAAACGGATTCTGATGTTGGATCATGGTTGCCCGGTTGCGCCAGTACGGCACATGCCATACGCAGCGTTTCAGAAGCAAAAAAAGCATCGCGTGCGGCTCCGGCTTTGAGCAACACATCGGAATCGCTGCGGCGGGCGCGGCGAAATACTTCCCAGCCCTCCAGATGCAAGTGGTATTGCTGGAAAAAATAATCGACACTGCGCAAACTGGCTTCCGCAATCCCGGTGTTCAAGGCGGCGTATTCTTTTTCAAACACCTGATCCAAATGCCGGTGTTGCAAAGAACGACAGAGGTAACGCCCGGTTTCAAAATCATTTTCCGCCCATTGCGTATAAGCCAAAAACTGCTTGAGCGTCTGGTACAAAAACGACATGGCGTAGCGCATATCGGCATCGGAGTAGTTTTGCGCGCGCGCCGGAAATACCTGCGAATAGGCCGTTTTTTTGTCCAGCAAAGCGGCTTCAATCGGATCAGCGCCAAACGGTACGTTTTTATTCAGGTATTCAAACAAACGCACGACGTCTTCCCGCTGGTTAAAAAACGGGCTGTTTACCCATTTGCGCAAGGCGCGGCGTTCGCTTTTGTCAAGCGCACGAAAGGCCTGGATTAAGTTCGTGTCATTCATTTTTTGATAAAAAATTTGGCAAAAAACCCTATAAATAACTAAAAATCAATTACTTGTAATTTTGTGCGCTTAAAATCGCTTGACAAGATAGTTAAAATTGTATTTCCCTGGTGCAGCGATTCATTGCACATTTGTACCATCGCTACATCAATACGATACTCCAATGAAAAAAATAATCCTGTTAAACGTATTTACCTGGTTGACGGTGTTCGTTTTGTCGGCACAAGGCTGGCAAAAGATTATCGGCAATCCCTCGGTTGATGAAGAAGGGAAATATATAAGTAGAGCATTAGATGGATCTTATTTAATACGATCAAAATCCGGCAGCGGCAGCAATAAACGCAGCACCCTTTACCGCCTGGATGCTGACGGCGCAGTACGCTGGAACTATATTTTTCCGCCAGGTTATACGTACACCGGGCCGGCGGTATCCGATTCTTTGGGCAACGCCTACTCCATTTCAAATACGAGTTGGACGCCGGTTTCAAGCAGCAATGAGATTTTTAAAATAAATGCGCACGGCGCACTTGTTCAAAAAATACCCGTTTCAAATTTTAATCTCCTTGGCGCCCAAAGCGACGGCTTGTTGTTGTTATCCAATACAAATGACTCGATTACCCTCCGAAAATGCGGCTTTACGGGCAATGTATTATGGCAAATTTCTTATCCTTTTGCCGATTTTAATGAAGCCAATCAAGGCTCCGACGGGCGCACATACGTCAGCGCGGGCGGTACGGCAAGTCCTTTGCGGGTGATGGCGCTCGACAATCAAGGCAATTTGCTTTGGAATTACGCAGCGGATGAAAATTGGTACCGGCAATTCAGTATTGATGCAAGCGGAAATATATTGCTTTTTGGAAATGAAGACACCTACATTCCGGAAGGCTTTCGCAATGTTCACCTGCAAAAAATATCGCCGACGGGTCAGTTGTTGTGGAGCGTTACGTACCCGATCAGCAATGATGATTACGTGGATCGGGTTTGTCCGCTGCCGAACGGGAATTACATGTTAAGCGGACACAAGCTGTACATAACCACGCATATCATGCCGCGTTACTACTGTTTGGACGCAAACGGCCAGGAATTGTGGAAAAAAATCATCAATACTGCTTCGTTTATCTTGTTTTCCGATGCGGTGGCCAATCCCGACGGCTCGTTGGTAAGTACAGGCTACCAATTGGAAACGCCATACACCAAAACGGGTTTCAAGAACATTGCGGTGTGGAAAATCACGGCGGACGGCGCTATTTTACCCAACATCCTGCGCGGCCGCGTGGTGGGCGATACCATCCAGAATTGTGTGGCAGAAGCGCTGGAGCCGGGTATGAAAAACTGGAAACTTCAGGTAGACAACCTGCTTACGGTGACGGATGCGGAGGGGCGTTTTGAAATTCCGGTGGATACGGGCATCACGCAGATTCAGGTGTTCCCGCCGGGCGCTTATTGGGAACCTTGTCCGGGTTATGAAACCATTACAATCAGCGGCATCGGGGAAATAGATACGCTTGAAATTCCGGTTACGCCGATTGTCAGTTGCCCACAAATGGAGGTAAACATCGGCTTTCCGTTCCTGCGGCGCTGTTTTGAAAATACGGCTACCATCAACTGGTTCAACTATGGAACGGCGCCGGCAAGCGATTCAAAAATAAAAATAGTGCTGCCGCCGGAACTGGATTTTGTTTCCGCCACGCGGCCCGTCAGCCAAATCATCGGCGATAGCATCTGGTTCGATATTGGTCTTGTAAACCCGAACGATTTCGGCAGTTTTCAACTAAAAGCCGTGGTAAATTGCGATTCGAGCATGATCGGCGAAGCGCTTTGCGTGGAAGCGCACATCACGCCGGATTCATTTTGCATAGTAAATCCCAATTGGTCGGGCGCGCACATAGAGGTGGAGGCGCGTTGCGTGGGCGATACTTTGGTGCGGTTTACCATTAAAAACACCGGGAGTGTGGCCTCGCCGGCGGGCTTGAAATACATTATTATTGAAGATCAGGTGGTGCTGCGCTCGCTGTCCATGCCAGCCATACCGCCGCATAGCTCCATTGATGTGGATCAGGTCGTGAAAGACGGGAGTTTGTACCGCTTAATTGCCGATCAGGTGTTGTTTAATCCGGGGCTGTCCACGCCGATTACCTGGGTGGAGGGCTGTGGGATGCAGGATAATATGGGGCTTTCCTTGCAATATTCGGTCAATGACGCCGATTTATTCCTGGATATTGACTGCCACGAGGTGGTTTCCAGCGCTACCTTAAATGAAAAAATAGGGATGCCGGCGGGCTATGACAGCGGGCATTTTATTGATCCGAACACGGACATCACGTACCGAATCAGGTTTCAGAACACCGGGACAGACACGGCTTTTTCAGTGGCGCTGCGCGATACCTTGTCGCCCTGGCTCGATCCGACCAGTATTCGCCCGGAAGTAGCGTCGGGCACTTATACCTGGAATATCGTGGACGGCAATGTGCTGAAATTTGAGTTCGACAATATGCTGTTGCCCGATTCCAATACCAACGAAGCGGCCTCGCACGGTTTTGTGCAGTTCCGGGTTTCGCAAAAAAAGGACGTGCCGATCAATACCGTGATTTACAACAAAGCCACGGTCTCGTTTGACTTTAGCGCCCCGACGCTGACCAACGAGACATACCACACCGTCGGGCAGGATTATCTAATCATTTATGTCAACACCGATGCGCCGGAAGGCGGCGCGCCCGTTTGCACGGTATCGCCCAATCCATTTCAGGATGCCACCACGATCACCTTTGAGTCTGCGTTTAGCGGGGAATTTTTACTGCTAAATGCGGGAAAAGGGTTGGCGCGGCAAACGCGAATTCAGGATCAAAAGACGTTCCGGTTTGAGCGGAAGGGTTTAGCGCCGGGCGTTTATTTCTTTGAATTCCGAGATGAAAATCGGGTGGCGGCTAAGGGGAAAATTGTTGTTTTGTAAAGCATTATCAACTTGTAACACATCATCATTGTACACACTACGTGCTTTTTTACAATTACTATTTTAGATATTTAAGTAACACCCGTATTTGGTAAATTAAAGACGCAGATGAAGCGGATGAAGAAAACTGAGCAGGGTTAAACCTGTTTAGTTTTCGGATCCGTTTCATCTGCTTATTTTCGTAGGGCATTACCAACGATCATTGGCTCCGTCTATGTGATTACTATAGTCCCGTGGGTTGTCATGCTGAGCGATAGCGAAGGATCTGGCCAAGGGCGAAGCGGAATCACGCATTCTACGTCCGGCCAGATCCTTCCTCCTGCGTCGTCAGGATGACATCTGGGTGAGGAATTATGCGCACGTTGCGCTTGGCGGTATTACCCACGGTAATGATTACGCACTTTCAGGGCTTGCTAGTTCCTTCGCCCCCTGCCCGCCGGCGCCTGGCTTCTTGCCGGCGCGCTTTCCCGTCTGGTCGCCGGAGCAGGATTACTGCGCGGTGTTACCTGCTGCGGTCTTTGTTGTTGCCATTGCTCGCGGTGATAATCTCTTGCAGCGTCAGGTTGGGTGCGCGGCATTTGTACGGGCACGGGCACCCGGATGTCGGGTTGCTCGGTTTTAGGTCTTTGCGTGGGCATCGGGACGCGGGTATCAGGAGATTCTACCCTGGTCGGCCTTTGAGTCGGCGTGGGTTCCTGACGGGACGGACGATCTGTGTTAGGACGCACAGCGGGGTTTGGGTTTGGTTCCGGTTTGCTTGGCGCCTTGGCGGGGGGCCAATCAGCGCGTTTATCGCGATTTTCATTGTCGGTGCGCTGTATTTCGGCTTTGGCTTCCGTGTGCGAGCGTTCGATGTCGGGGTATTTTTGGCGATTTTTATCTAAGAATGTTCCCGGATCGATCATTTTTTTAGGGTTTCGGGCATTGAAATCCTCGCGGCTTTGTTCAAACTGGCCATATTCTTTTAGCCGTTGCGGCAGGCGGGATTTATCGGACAAAAACGCGTCGGAAATCACCGTGCGGTTGCGTTCATGCCAGTCGCGGACACCCATCGAAATCGCGGTACCAGACTGCCGGTGTCCGTTGTAGTGCTCCACAAAATGCGTGGACAAGTGGTTGTAATGTTCATGGTGCTTCGGATGGTCGAAATACCAATGCATAAAATGGTAGGAGGGCATGTACGCAATGACAATGCCTTGTGGCCTGCCATACCAGCCCCAGTCCCACCACCAAGGGTATGGGCGCCAGCGTGGGTAAGGTTCCCAGTACGGATAGCCGTACCAATACGGATAAGGATCGTAATAATTAGGCGCGTACACCTGATCGTTGGGGGCATACCCGCCCTCCGCGTAAAGGTCGTCGCCGTTATAATTCGTTGATTGATCATCGTTTTCGTCGGCATATTCCTTGGCGGCGGCTTGCAGTTCAGATTTAGCGGCAGGATCGCTTTCGATGGAACTTTTCCAGTTATTGAGTTCTTCCGCCTGCGTGCGCACGACAACTAAGTTCAGCGAGTCCATTTTTTGGATGACCCAAGCCGGGTTATCGCGGTAGGTTTCACCCACGAGGATGGTAAAACGCAGGTCTTCATTCAGCAAATCAATCACTTCGGGCAAGCGCAGCAATTGCTCAAAAGCCTGTTGCGTTATAGGCGTGTAACCAGCAATTAATCGGTTAAAAGTGCCTTGGGTTGTTTGATTCAAACTGTTAATTTGCGCCAGCGTCGGCATTTGCCGATCCACCACACCTAAAGCCTCCGCCTGCTTGTTTTCGGGCATTACTTCCATGGATTTTCGAAGTACGCCCGCATCATTTCTGTGCGTGACCAGGGATTCGACAAGACCCGGATAGCGGTTTAAATCATAAAAAACGTCCTGAGTTGTGCGCGGAAAATCCTCAATCAGCGTGCGGAAAGCCATACTGGTTCGTTCGCGCAGATCCTGCATCTTAATGAGTAGTTCCGGATACTTGGTCGCCTCCAGAATGGCCAATCTTGTTTCGGTGGGATACAGCACCAGCGCGTCGACTGATTTTTGGTTTTCCGCCGCCAGGTCGCGGAGCAGCGCGGCGTCATTTTGGGCGCGGGCTACGGTATTCAATACGATTATCCCTGCCCATATAAGCAGCAATCGATACATGATTTTCATAACTTGTAAGTATTATTTCCTTACAAAGTTGGGCAAGATAAGGGTGCGCGCGCAGGAATGAGGATCATTTGAAGGCATGACATTTCGCGAATTAAGCGCCAGGCCGCGTTTTGATCTTCGACTTTGAATCAATAAATTTGTCCAAACAAAAATGAATGCCTACAATCGAAATTGCAGTCCCGAATGCACGTGGTATCGACATCAACGAAGATGATTATGACTTCGACCTGGTCGAGGAATCTGAGATGATCAGCCACCGATCCTTGTTTTATGATTTTTTACGCGAAAAAAAAGGAAGCATCATCCATATTGGCAGCCCCGGTCATAAACATGGCGATGGCGGCTATCACGGAGGGGCGCTCATAAACTGGCATCTGGAAGATCCGGATTTGGCGCTTCGAAAAAAGGGTTTAAAATCCGACACCACAAACAGTTATGCCAATCAGGATTTTATATTTCAGTTTTTGCCCGCATACCGGAAACAAATGGAATTGCTGCTGGAGGCGGTGATGTCAAAATCGGCAGGCCAAACAGTTTATTTTCTGACAGACTACCAATTTGGTCCTGAAAAGGCAGGTTTTGTGAAATACGAATCGGTTTCAGCATTTTGGGCGCAGCACGACCATAAATACCTGTTATTCAATACGATGTATGAAATTGGTTCCGGCGGGATATAGTTATGATAAATCAAATCAGCTTACGCGCAAGTTGCATGGCCTGTTCCATTACCTCGGCCAGCAAGCGCCGTTCTTTGTCCTTAAAATTCGTTTTGCCGCCCTCAGCGCCAAATTCATAGGCGGGAATAACCGTGTTCTGGCAGATTTTATCGTAGGTGAGCAGGGTTAAATTATCTTTCAAATTGCCCTTGAATTTCATCCCCAGCGTCGTAGTCAGGTCGTTTACCAAATTCCAGGCATTCATACAATCCGTACAATTCAAAGCCTGGTTGGGATCCGTGAGCCATGCCGTAACGGTATCAAAATTGTATAAAACCGGTTCTTCCGGAACTAATTTAATGCCTTGTGCAGCGGCAAATGCTTGCAAATCCGCTACGTTTTCAAAGGTTTGTACCTTTTTTTGGCGTACAATTACGCCGTCTACCTGACTGGAAAACCAGATTAGATAGCGGTCTTTTTCATCGAGACGATACCAGAGTATGTAGTGTTTTTTCATATTTAATTATCTGACTACTCAAAAGAGATCGCCTAATTACGAAGCAGATACTCTAAAACGTGAAATATTATTTTAAGAAAAGCCACTACTCATTTGATGGCTCAAAGTCATCTGACAAGTAATGGCTTTTCTCAAAATAATATTTGGCCCTTCAAATTCAATTCGTGCTTGTAAGACAGCCTCGAAATACTTTATACCATTTAAAGGCGCTACAAACTATTTCTTCTTTCTGAAGCTTTTTACGATACGAACCGTTTCGTTTACTGCTTCTTTGTCGTCATTTGCAAATGAAATTACCGAGAAGAAATTCGTAGCGGATTCCGGATCAATAAAACCGGTCACAAACAAACGTGCGCCGTCTTTATGGCCTTCCACATAAGCGCCTTTCAGTCCGTTGAGTTCAATTACATCGACATCATCCATTTGTTCCAGTTCCAATGATTTGGCAATAGCGATGGTAAACGCCGTGATATTGGAATGGTCTACGGATTCATCGCTGAATGGGAAAATACCGAATTCCATGCCGTCGCCAGAAGCGGTGAATTCATCGCCAGTGTTTGTAACGACTTTAAAATCATTCGGTAAGGTAAAGGCAATATTGTGCTGACCCCAAACATAATCAATCAGGGTCTGGGCATTGACAGATACTGTAACGAATGACAGCACTGCAATGAAGCAAATGCGACTCCAAGTTTTCATAAAAGGAAATAACTTAAAATGTGAGAAAATTTGATGTGTAAAACTTAACCCGGACGGAGCAAAAGGATTGGGTCAGTTGGAGGCATCAAAAAGGAAGTACCAATTTGGTTTTGGCCTGCATTTCGATGCGTAAAGGTATGGAGACATTTATAAACAAAATGGCTATAAACATTTAAATAACAATTAAGCCGTAAGGCCGACCTGATAAACTACCCACCCACCCGACTCGCTTCCGCCTCTATACTCGTCTTGCGCTTTCTCGACTTAACTTCATCATTACCAAAGCGATAACCTAAACTCAAACTCACCCGGCGGCTGTCGTAACGCCCGCTGCCGTAGGATTTTAGTCCGTCGAAATTGGAAACGCCGGTCCAGCCGGAAGTGTAAAAAAGATCGCCCGCGCTGAGGCGCATGTTGAGGCGTTCGTGGAAAAACTTGCGTTGCAAACCCAAATCGACGCTGCCGTTGGCTTTGTATGCAAATACACCGCCCCAAATACCGGGACCGGAGTAATAGCCGGAAATTTCGCCTTTAAAACCAAAGGGCAAATCAAAAGTGTGTTGCTGGTAAATACTGTATGTAAACGCCTGAATATCAACCACTGCACCGCCGCCGTAGTCCGCCTTATTGTGCAGGTGCGAAGCGCTCAGGTTGAAATAGGCATTCCATTTTTTAGTGATTTGTACAGGCGCGCTGGCGCTAAAACTGTACACGGTTTGCATGGCTAAGTTGTCCCAACTGATAAAACCGGCGCGCGGATCTTTGTCGTCGGGCGCAATGAGGCGGGTGATTTGGTCCTTGGTGCGGCTGTAACCTATTTTGAAATTATAGCGGCTGCCCAGCGTGTAACCCAGGTCAATGTTGTTCACAATTTCGGGGCGCAAAAACGGGTTGCCTTTCTCGTACGACAGTTCGCTCATCCGGTTGTTGAATGGGTTCAACACATTGTAATCCGGGCGGTTGATGCGGCGACCGGCGTTGAAGGTAAAGGCGTGTTGCTCCGACGCATGGTACATCAGGCCCACATTTGGGAACCAGCTCAGGTAGTTCGACAACACGGGCGGCTCTTGTAATTCGGGCAAAAATGCCTTCAAATCGCCGTTTGTTTTGGTATGCTCCGCGCGTAAACCGGCGCTGAAATTCCATTTTTTGCCAAAGTCCCTGGCGTAATTTACATAACCCGCATAAACGCGTTCTTCGTATTTAAATTTATTGGAAAACGTATCGTTTCTGCTTGTAAAACCGTATTTTACATCATAAAACAAGAAGGTATTGTCCGAATTTACGACGCTCACTTTGGAGCCAACGCTGATATTTCCGCCCCAAATTTTGTTTTCATAGTCGGCCTGCGCCGTGTAAATACCGATGTCTGTCGGGGTGTCAAAACTGTTGATGATTTCGGTTAAAAGGGTTTGCTCGGTAGCATCGTAGTAGCGGTTGGGCGTGTAGCGTTTCGAGCGGTTTTTGTATTTGCCATAGTCCAAATCGACATTAAATATTTGTCCTTTGGAATTGTCGAAGCGGTAATTCAGGTTGTAGGTTTGTTGTGCTCTGGTGTTGTGCGCCGTATTAATGGCCACCAAAATGCTGTCAATTTGATCCGGCCGGGCTTGCTGCGCCAGGGTAATCCGGTTGAGGTTGTCGCGGTCGGCGGCATTGTAGGAACCGCCCAATAAAAAGCCGAAGGTTTGGTTTTTAGACAGGAAAAAATCGGCGCCCAAGCGGTAGTTATCATCAGAGAATTGGGCTTCCGTTTCATTGCGTTCATGCTGTACGATGTTGTTTTGATAACTTTCGAAGGCCATTTTGTCAAAACGTTTGCCTGTTTCCACCATACCGGAACCAAATACGTTAAAGCGTTTATTGCGGTAATTGCCGTTGCCGCTGAGGTTGCCCCGGCCAAATTTTCCCTGGCTCACGGTGGAGTTCAGCGCGCCGTTTGCGCCTAAGTTTTTATCTTTTTTTAGTCGAATATCAATGATGCCCGCGTTGCCCTCGGCCTCGTATTTGGCGCCGGGATTGGTAATGATTTCAATGCGGTCAATTTGTTCGGCAGGCAGACTTTGGAGGTAGTTGCTGAGGTCTTGTCCGGTGAGCGGCAGGCGTTTGCCATCCACATACAACAACACGCCGGAACGACCTAAGAGGCTGATATTGTCGTTATTATCTACCGTCACGCTGGGCGCTTTGCGCATAAGTGCGAGCGCGTCGGTTCCTGCGCTGTTGATGGTTCCGGTCACGTTGAATACGGTGCGGTCGGGTTTTACTTCCACTAAGGGGCGGTTGGCGCTGATCACCGTTTCGCCCAGTTCAAGGGTTTTAGCCGAGAATGACAGTATACCCAAATCTAATTGTTGGCCTTCCGTCAAAACGATGTCTGATTTCTTCAAATCCTCCAGACCGAAATAAACCGCTTTCAAAAAATAGCGGCCTGCCCGAAGTCCCTTGATTTCAAAAATACCTGACTCATTTGTTGCCCCCGCCTTAACAAGCGTGCTGTCGGCGGCATTAAAAACGGCCACATTGGCCAGCACAATGGCTTCTTTTTCAGGGTTTTGCAGTTGGCCGCGCAAGGAAGCGGTTTGTGCGGAAATAGAAAGGGAAATCAGACAGAACAAAAGGGTAGAAAAAGAACGCATGTAAAGTTGGTTAAGGACAATGACCGGAACTTGGAATAACAAAAGTAGCCGGGTGAAGTTGCGACAGCGCGCATTTTCGACTAACCAGATTGCGGGGATAAGAATCGGCTTGTTGGGAAGGGTGAGCGGACAAACTACGTAAAAAATTGATTGTGAATAACATAGCATGGTGCGTTACTTCCGCTTGGTAGACACACAAGCCTGGTAGTAAATGTGTTTTATCTAAAATATATTTCAAACTATTTGTTTTTTATTTTAAACTTTTTGTCTACTTTTGCCGCATGGCCAAAGAGAAACCCACCAAGGCGACCGCCACCGAGGCGACCGCTACTGACCCGACCGACATTCGGTATTACCTGCACCAGCCGCACGACAAATACGTACGCGCGCTGCTACAACACCGTACCGCAGCCCTGCAAATCATAGAATTTGCGCTGGATGAAAACCTCCGTAATTTTATTGATTCGGACTCGCTGCAACTTACCAGCAACTCTTTCATTGATGAAAAACTGCAAATTAGTCTTGCTGATATTTGCTACGAAGGTTTTTCAAAAACCAAGACTCCATTTCGAATATGCCTGCTTTTCGAACATAAAAGCGAAGCGCCCCAGCGTGGTTTATATGAACAATTGAACCGCTACATCAACAACGTCTGGTTAGAAGATCAAAAACAAGATCGGCCGCCAACACTGTCCATTCCAATTCTCATCTATCACGGAACTAATCCCATTAAAAAAGAGGTCCCCGCCCGGCTTTTTCCCCATGCGCCGCCTGAGTTATTGCGTTTTGTGCCCCATTTCGATTACGTCCTGCTCGATGTGTCCGCCATGTCAGAAAATGCTATTGACAGTCTTGGTACGACGCTGTTACGGCAGATATTCTTGGCCCTTAAATTCAGCCGCAATGAAGCGTATTTGCGCAAGTACTGGAAAAAAGTCATTATATTTGCAAGGCAATTCCACGAAAACGACAACATTCAACCCATCATAAAATTCACCTTGTTATATATGGCCAGCGTATCCAAAACAGTTCAGAAAGTCCTCGAAAACCCTGCTACGAATATGACAATAGCGGAAGAAGACCTCGTCCTGCCATACGTATTTCAAAAATACATAATCAAGTACAAGCAGGAAGGATTGGAAGAAGGTAAGAAGGAAGGTAAGAAGGAAGGTAAGAAGGAAGGAATGGAGGAAGGAGTAAGTCTGCTGATCCGAAAATTCCTCCAAAAAAACCCTGATATGACAGATGAAGCGGTAGCCGAATATTTTGAAATATCGGTTGATCTTGTTCGGTCGGCGAGGCAGTAGTTTGTTGTTTTTCTGCCTATCCTGATATCCAAATCCGTCGCGCTCCATATCAATCTGCTGCCACGCTTAGTCATCAGAAACGCGCTGTTTAAAAAAATGAGTCATCTCAATCAAATTCGAGATGACTCATTTTATAATTCAGGGCGCCTGTTATATTACCGTTCCAATCACAAATCTTAATGCTTGTGATACGTAATCACACGGCCGTCCAGCGGCTGCACCGGACGCGCGTTTTCATGCTCAAGCGCTTCAAAACCATGTATTTGCGCAGCAGATGCTTCGATATGGTGTTCCATCACCGTCCAGGTGACGATTTCAGAACAAGGAGGCGTGGTCAGGGAGCCTGCATAGCGGAAATAGCTCGGATCGCTTGGGAGCAAATCAGCAGCGGCAAAAGTCGTTGAAGCATCATCGTAAACAGCGTCAGTTGTGGCAGGTAAATGGCCAACCAATTTAGCCAGTACCGGATTTTCAGCACCTTCTTTCACAAATACTCCGATTACCGCGAGTTTGCCGGTAGCGGCATTTTTATGTACAAAGTGAATTTCCATCGGAGCCGATGCACCGTTGAGCGTGTGCTCGCTGTGCGTGTGCGTGTGGAATTGGAGCAGGTCGTAAGTTTCGCCGCCGATGACGATGCTGCTGCCGACGTCGTATTTGAATTGGATCGTGCGGCCCTTGTTTACGATGTGTACGGTTGTTGATCCGTATGTTTTTGAGATGTCGGTCAACGTAGCGTCCGTAGTAGCACTCGTGAGATTTACCGGCGATTGTACTTTTCCGCCGCATGGCATGTAGTCCACACATAGATCTTTCCAGTGATCCGGGCCGCAGACGCCCTTGTATTCGTATTGGATACCGTCGCAGGAATGCAAGGTGGCCGTTTTGTTGTGGGTACCGTTACAGGCAGTTTTCAGGGTCATTAAGTGGCTGATCAAAATAAGCAATGCAAAATGCTTCATGGTAATTGTCAAGGATGGTTAAATTTTGACAGTAAAATTTGTTATTAGAGACAAGGTCAAGCAAGCGGTGTTTTCGGCATTTTGATAAATAATTCCCGTTTCAACCAAAGGTATGGACGGGTTTTGTGTTTTTGAAGTAACTCATACAATTAATGAATACTTAAACCCTTAATTTATCCTCGCCATACCGCGACCCGTACTTTTACCGATTGTTTCGAAAAAAGTCCAGCTTCCTATGCATCGTATTCTCCTTCTTTGTTCCTTTTTGGCGTGCAACATCGCCTTGTTTGCCCAATCATTTCCGGCCATCAACCTAAACGGCTCCACGGGTTACATCAAAACGCCCAATACCCTCGATTTCGGCACAAGCCAGGATTTTAGCCTTGAAATCCGCGTAAAAACAGCAGGCTGGACGGGCGATCCGGCCATTTTGTCGGATAAAGACTGGAATGCCGGCAAAAACAAGGGCTTTGTAATTTCGTCAAATACCAACGGCCAAACCTGGAAATTCAACATCGGCGACGGCACCAACCGCATCGATATGAACAACGGCGGCAAAATTAATGACGATTTGTGGCATACCCTAACGGTTACGTTCAGCCGCCTCGGCGCCAAGCGTATTTACCAGGACGGCCGCTTGCTGCAATCCAATAACACCACTTTCACGGGAAATGTTACCTCTCCTTTGGCCAATATTACCCTCGGCCAGGACGGAACCTTGGTTTATCCTTATTTTTTCAATGGCTCGGTTGCCGAATTGCGCGTATGGAACGTAGCCTTGGATAGCGCCACCGTGGCAGCCTGGTCTTGCCAAAAAGTAAACAACAGCCACCCCAATTACGCGCAACTGCTGCGTTATTGGGCATTTTCTGAATGCGCAGGTACTTCGACTACGGACGCTATCGCAGGCGCCGTGGGTACGCTGGTTGGCGGCGCTACCTGGACGACTGGATCGTTTGCGACGCCGGTTGCAGGTTTTACGGCCCAAAACGCCGGCCTAAATGTGGATTTTGCCAATACTTCAACGAATGCCTCCTCTTTTGCCTGGCAGTTTGGCGACGGCGTCATAAGCAGTCTTGCCACACCCTCGCATGTGTACGCGCAACCGGGCGTGTACACCGTTACGCTGACGGCCATCGGCGCTTGCGAAAGCAATACGCTGACTAAAACGATCACCGTAACCAATGGTGTATCAAGCGATTACCTGCCCGGCGCTGGCCGCGCGCTTGATTTTGACGGCGTAAACGATTATGTGCTTGTGCCGACAAATGACGTGCTGAAACCCACCTCCGCTCTTACCCTCGAAGCCTGGATCAATGTGCGCAGCTTTGATACGGACTGGGAAACGGTGCTGTCTTTTGCCCAAGACAACGGCGGCAGCGAATCGGGTTACGATTTGGCATACGTAAACGGCAAATTGCGTTTCCGTTGCAAAACCGCAAGCATGACCACCAATGAATGGGATAACAATCCCGGAACCGAAGTGCGTTACAACGAATGGGTGCATATTGCCGGCGTGTACGACGGCGCGCATATCCGTTTTTACCAAAATGGCGTGCTGCAAGAATCACAAGACAAAACCGGCGACCTTAACTGGCAATTTGCCCCGGTCGATTTCCGTATCGGCGCTTACCACGACGACAACGAAGATTATTATTTCGACGGCCAAATTGACGAAGTACGCGTTTGGAGCGTTGCGCGCACGGAAGAAGAGTTGAGAACGACGATGTGCAAAAAATTGAAAGGCAACGAAAACGGATTGGTCGGTTACTGGCGCTTTGACGAAGGCGCAGGCAATACGGTTAAAAACCGCACCGGCAATTCACTCGACGGCACGCTCACCAACATGGCGGCCCTCAGCAGCCGCGTAACTTCCGGCGCTGCCATCGGCGAAAAAAGTATCTATGCTTATCCGGCAAACTGGGCCGCCACGACCCTGACTTTACTCACTGCCGATGCAGGTTCGCTTTCTGTTTATGGCATGAGCGGCAATCCCGCCGGTTTGCAACTGTACCGTGTCGACACGCTGCCTGCTTCTTTGGTTCCGGCGCATGTAATTCCGTTGAGCGGCGACTACCATTGGGGTATTTACCCGACCGACCGCGGGGCGCAATACACGGCCTCCTTCAATTACACCGGAAACGCTTATGCCAACCTGTTTGAACCGGTGATTGGATTCGGTTTGCGCAGCGACGGCGCAGCCACGCAATGGTCGGCGCTGACCGGTAGTTTGGATGGCACAAACGATATTTTGGAGCGTTCGGGTTTAGGCGGCAGCCGCCAATTGTTCCTGGCTTCGGCTGATTTTACCGCGGTTTGTCCGTTCCAGGGCACTGTGGCGGCTACAAACATCGGTTTTACCAGTATTGCTTTGGAATGGGGTTCGGTGCAAAACCTGAGTTCCCTGCAATGGGGCCCAACCGGTTTCCAATTGGGTAGCGGTACGCAAATAGATAACATTACAGGCGCTAATTACGCCGTTACCGGCCTGCAATCGGATACCGAATACGATTTTTACGTGTTGGATACTTGTCCGACAAATCAGTTGCCGGGCGTTTGGTTTGGCCCTTATACCTTTAAAACCTCATCCTGCCTGGCGCCTGCAAGTTTTGTTGTCGGGCAAATTTCCACAAACGACGCTTTACTCACCTGGCCGACTGGTGCCGGCACAACGTACGATTTGCAATGGGGCCCAAGCGGTTTCGCCCTCGGCCTCGGCATCCAATATCCTGATGTGACAACGCCGTACTTGTTGAACGGATTGGCGATCAATAAAAGTTACGATGTTTACCTTCGTTCCAACTGTGGAACCATCAGCAGCAGCGAATGGATCGGGCCGATCACATTTACAACCAAAACCGTTGGCGTTTCAACTCCCGGATTAGAACAAGCGGTGCTGATTTCGCCGAATCCGGCTAAAAACCAGTTTACAGTAAAAACGGATGACCTGCAAGCGGTTCGTTTGCAAACGCCAAACGGCCAAACACTTCCTGTGCGCGCGCAACGCACAGACGCGCAGACGATGCAAGTGCAAACAGATGTTACGCCGGGCTTGTATTTCCTTGAAATAACTACTTCAGCAGGTAAAATGCTGCGCAAAATTGTGATTGGGGAATAAGCCATTCCTCCATTTTTTGATTTTAATACCCTAATCGTCGTAATAGATGAAGCAAATAACCTTGTGTTTTTTTATTTTTTGCCTGCACGCCTTTTCGCTACTAGCACAGCAAAGCGGCGTGCGCGGCATCGTACACAGCGCGCAGCAAGAGGCGTTGCCCGGCGCTTCTTTATTTTTTGAAGGACAGAAAATACGCGGGGTGACGGATTTGGACGGCAGTTTTTTGTTTACCGGACTAAAATCGGGGCCGCAGCGTCTTGTCATTAGTTGCTTGGGTTTTACGAACTTAGAACAAACCATTGAAGTGCCCGCGCAAGGCGTACTTGATCTGGGAATTCTTGTGCTGCAAGACGATGCGGCCTCGATCGGGACGGTGACGGTTTCGGGCAAATTGGCGCAAGGCAGCGAGTTCAAGGCCAATAACCTGATGAAAAGTTCCAATTCGTACCTGACGGTGATCTCTGCCGAAACGATGGAAAAACTGCCGGATCGCAACATCGCCGAAATCGTGCGGCGCGCGGCCGGGGTGGCTATGCAGCGCAATTACGGCGAAGGCAGCCTCATTAACCTGCGCGGCACGCCGGTAGACTGGACTTCGGTAACGCTCAACGGCGACCGACTGCCGGTGGCGGCCGAGGAGGATCCGCGCCGGGTGTTTCAATTTGAGGTGTTGCCCTCCGATTTGCTCAATTACGTCACCATCAACCGCACCATTACGCCCGATCTGGAAGGCGACAACATTGGCGGCGTGGTCAATTTTTTGAACCGCTCCTCGGTGGATCGCAATACGGCAAAACTATCGATGGGGCTGGGTTACAGCGCATTGGCGAAAAAAATGATTGGCAGCGGGAGCGCTTTGCTGGGGTTTGCCAGCAAGGACAAACGCTTCAGCGCGGTGGTAAATGGTTCTTATTTTGGACGAAGTTGGGCCGAACACGCCTACGAATTGGAATACGAAAGTCCGTACAACCACGGCATCAGCGAATTGAAACTCAAGCAATACGAGGGTTTTCGGCAAACAACGGGCCTGAATGCGGCCCTGGAATTTAGTCCGAATAAAAAAATGACGCTGGGCGCCGTGTTCATCATGGGCTTCAACATCAATGACAAATACCAGTACCGCACAAACTACAACTGGTCGGAAGGTTCCGGCTCGCGCGTGCGCCTGCACAACCTGCACGGCAAACTGCTGAGCCGTTTTCTGGGCGGCAATTTGAATATGAACTACCGGATAAATGACCGGCTTCAAACCAAATTCAAACTTGCCTCTTACGACAACCAGTTTAAATATGGCAATGTGCCTTATGCAAACAGCGACCCGCGAAACGGCTATTTCTCCGTCGTGTACATCAGTCCGCTACTGCAATACTACGACCGGGATTTTATTGATTTGTACGGAAAACCCGCCGACGCGAACTCGCCGGAGGCGTTTTTGACTAAACTCATCGGCAAAGACAACCCCTACGGCCGCGGCGACGATTACCGCAATGTGCAGCCCAAATACGGCAAATTTGTAGACGGCAGTCCGCTCACGCCGGCTGATTTCAGTTTTTACCAGGCCATTTCCGAACTAAATACCACGCATGAACAAGACCCCATCGTGGCGCAAAACGACTGGACGTACACCCTGAACAGCCGCGTAAAACTCATCGGCGGCCTCAAATACCGCTACAAAACCGGCAGCCGCGCCCTGAGTATCCACAAATGGCAGGTGGATTTCCAGAACTTCCCGACCAAACCGCGCCTGCTGACCCAAGCGAAAACCCAGTACCCGGACGCCGACAATAATTTCCTGGCAGAATTGGGCAACAACTACAAGGGCACATTTATGCCGTTTTTGACCCACGACCAGTTGAATAATTATATCCAGCCGCTGGGCGACACGCTGCGCAATATTCCGATGGACAAACTCAATCAGGAATATGTGCTTTGGGCCGGATCAAAATACGAATACACCGAACGGGCCACGGCGGCCTATTTGATGACCGAGGCCAAATTGGGCGCGCAAGTTTCCTTGGTCGGCGGTATTCGTTTCGAGCATACGCGCTTGTTTGAAACCTCGGATACGTTGTCGCCGGAGGCCATTTTAGATGTGCCCACCAGCACCTATTATTATCCGCCGCTGGTGCGCCATACCGATCAGGCGTATTTGGCCGTGCTGCCTTCTTTGAATTTGACCTGGTCGCCGCGTCCGTTTGACAATGTTCGTTTTGCCATGTCGCGCACCTTCCACCGGCCTAATTTTGCTGAAACCAAGCCCGGTTTTGCCAATATTATCTACGAAGACCTGGACTTTACCTTCGGAAACGCCAAACTAAAACCTACCTATTCGCTTAATTTCGACTTAGCCTGGGAGCATTTTTGGGGCAACAAAGGCATGGTTTCCATCGGCGGCTACTACAAATACGTGACCGACCATATTTTCCTAAAAACCACCGAGGAATACGACCCGATACAGGACATTGGCTTCAAACGCTATGTCAATGCGGCCAATTCCTATGTGCTGGGGCTGGAAATTACGCTCAACCGCCGCTTTGAATCGCTGCCTGGTATGCTGAACGGATTTGGGGTAAATACCAACCTCGCGCTCTCGCTCTCGCGTATGCAGGTGCCCGGGCGCCCGAGTTCGCAGGCCATGAGCGGGCAAACGCCGTTGCTGTACAACCTCGGCTTGTTTTATGAAAAATACGGCTTGACGGCGCGTGTTGCGCTCAATTACACCGGGCCGTTCCTGAAAGAACTCAACTTGGCGGCCATTGTGCCGCTGGGCGGTACCAAACCCGAATTGGTGCATAAAGACACCGATTTTGACCTTTATCAAGGCGAATTTTACTCGCTTGATATGAGCGTCGGCTACCGGTTCAATGCGCATTTCTCCCTGTTTGTGGAGGCGTCCAATTTGCTGGATTCTCCCTCGGCAGATTATATCGGCGTACGGGAGCGGCCACACCGCACGGGCTATTACCGGCAGCGCGGCCAATTAGTGGCCAAGTACGCATTTTAAGATCATGTTCAACACCATCATACATTCATTTACAACTCGTTTTACCATGCATAAAATTTACATCGTATTGTTTATCAGCCTGTTGGCCTCGGTGAGCGCTTTTGCAACCCAGCCCCGTAAAGTATTGGTCATCGGTATCGACGGTACCCGCGCCGATGCGTTGCAGGCTGCCAATACGCCTAATATTGACGCCTTATTGGCCCATTCTTTTTATACGTTTGACTCCTGGCACTTGGACATTACCGTTTCAGGCCCATCCTGGTCGAGCATTATGACCGGCGTGTACCACCAGAAACACGGCGTGACCAACAACTCATATTCCGGCAGTAATTACTACGATTATCCTTATTTCCCAACACGGGCCAAGGAATTCAAACCAAATCTGTATTGCGTGCAAATTGCGGAATGGGCGCCCATGTCCGACGATGTGTACAACGACGGCTGGAACCTGAAACTCAAAGTTCCCGACGGCCAGGGCACGCCAACTGAAAACGCAGCCGTAACCCAACTTGCCAACCCAAACCTCGACGCTTTGTTCGTGTATTTCGACGCAGTGGATCTCGCGGGCCACTCTTCCGGCTTCAATCCGGCCAACCCGTCCTATATTTCTGCCATTGAAAACGTAGACGGCCATATCGGCGGCATCCTGAACGCCTTGTACGCGCGTCCGAACTACGCCAACGAAGACTGGCTCATCCTCATCACCACCGACCACGGCGGCATCGGCACCGGCCATGGCGGCAACAGCAACCAGGAACGTCATATCTGGTGGATCGCGAGCGGCAACAACGTAACGCCCCACCAAATTGTAAACGCGCCCGACCCGGGCAGTTATCAAATATCCGGCGTGAATCAAACGCTGCGCCGCAAATCACCGGTACAGGCCGACATCGCCGTGACTGCGCTGCACCACTTGTTGTACGACCTGAATTTCAAACCTGATACGGTATCTGCCTGGAACCTCGACGGTATTTCCTGGCTCGATTCCATTTATGCGCCGGTATCACCCACGCGCGAAATTGCAAATAACGCGCAATTTGTCAGCGCGTACCCAAGTCCGGCGGTACAGGCAATCTATTTTGATTTTCAACAGCCTTTGGACGCTGACACCCATATTGAACTGCTTGATTTGAGCGGCCGCGTTTGTCGTGCGGAAGATTTATTGTCCGGCAGTGTGCGCTTTGAAATGAGTGTAGCAGGGCTTGCCAAGGGGGTGTATTTGGCGCATTTTACGTCGAAGAAAGGGAGTTCGGTGTTGAAAGTGGTGGTGGAGTAGTTTTCTCTACAAAGACACCAATGCCGGGGCACATCAAGTAAATTCATGGGTTTGCCTCATAAATAGATGACCAAATTTTAAGTTGAAAAAACGATACTCATTTAATGACTCAAAGTCATCTGATGAGTATCGGCTTTTTTCAACATGAAACTTGGCTTTAGGGAATCATACAGGTCCCATCATTTTTCCATGACAACACAAATTTAAAAGAGTTTTGTGTGCGGAAAAACTACATATCCTCAAAGATTGGAATTGAGTAGGATGAATATTGGGGGATTAGAAAGCCGCGACAGATCCACCTGGGGGCATGTTTCAACTTTACCTGAAAAGCCATTCAAAATTCCGTTTTCAATCAAACATATATATAATTTACGTAATAAATTTATCGGCAACACAGACCACGTTTTGTATCTGAAAGTAAGTTGTATCATTTCTATGAAAAATATTTTTTGCGAAAAGCGTCGAGATACACTACCTTTCGCAAAAAAGTACACTCTTGAAAAGCATAAAAGCCAATCAACGGCTCGAATCCTGGGTAGACGAGCAAATTTCCAAAGGGAAGTATGGATTTGCCTTAGCCTTTCTGCGTGCGTCTTTTCCTGAACAAAGCGAAATAGCCGTCAAATCCGCTTTAAAACGCTTAGTGGATAAGGGCAAAATAGTATCCATATACAAAGGCTATTATCTCATTATACCGCCTCAGTATTCAGGCAAAGGCATCCTGCCTCCGGCTTTATTTTTGGACTCCTTTATGAAATTTTTGGGAAAGCCCTATTATTTGGCATTGTTAAATGCGGCCGCATATCACGGTGCAGCACACCAGCAGCCGCAGGAATTCTTTGTCGTGACAAATTTCTCGGTGTTGCGCACGACCAATAGAAAAGGGTTACGCATTCATTATATAAGTGTGAAAAATATTCCGGAAAGCCTCTTAGTACAACTTAAAACCGAAGCCGGGTATTTAAACATATCCAACCCGGCCCTTACAGCAACTGATCTGGTTCATTTTGAAAAAAGAATCGGCAGCATCAATCGAGCGGCAACTGTAGTGAACGAATTAGCCGAGGTTATTCAACCAACTGACTTTAATCACGCCTTGTTGGACAATGCCCCTGTAACAGCCTTACAGCGTTTGGGTTATCTTTTGGAGTTTCCTTGTAATAAAACAGAACTCGCGGACGCACTCTATGATGCTATGAATCAATATCAATTAACCTGCTTTCGGACTCCATTGAAAATATCGGGAGCGACCAAAGGGTTTTCGTCTGAAAACCGTTGGAAAGTAATTGTAAATACAGAAATTGAAGTAGACGAATGATACCACAAGCATTTATTACAGAATGGAGCCAACAAGTACCTTGGCAAACGAATGAGCAAGTAGAGCAGGATCTGGTAATCTGTCGTGCCCTCGTTGAATTATTTTCAGATGATTGGCTGGCCTCCAGTTTGGCTTTTAGAGGAGGAACGGCACTGCACAAACTTTACCTGAGTCCACAACCCAGATATTCAGAAGATATCGATCTGGTACAAATAACAGCCGAACCTTTTGGCCCAATTATCGACAGAATAAGAGAACGATTGTCATTTTTAGGTGAGCCCAAAAGGAAACAAAAGGCCAACAACAATACCCTAATCTACCACTTTGAATCAGAATTTCCTCCTGTTCAGACACTCCGACTGAAAGTAGAAACGAATTGTAGAGAGCATTTTTCCGTACTGGGGTATCAAAAAATGCCATTTATTATACAATCCTCCTGGTTTTCCGGCGCCTGTGAACTAACAACTTATAAACTGGAAGAACTGCTCGGAACTAAACTTCGCGCACTTTATCAACGGCGCAAAGGCCGCGACCTTTATGACCTATTTATTGCGCTTTCCAAGATGCCGGAATTAGATAAAACCGGTCTATTACATGCGTATGAGGCTTATATGAAATTTTCAGTTGCCGAACCGCCAAGTCAACTAGAATTCACCCAAAACATGGAAGATAAAATATATGATGCTTCATTTCTGGGTGACACTACCGCACTTCTCAGACAGGAAACATAAAATTTTGTTCGATTGTGGCTTTTCTCAAAATAATATTTGATGTTTTGGCGTGCTCGTTTAGTGCTTAGGCAGCCTTAGTTGTTTTTTATATTTAGGTATGTAAAATTTTATTTGTAAAATTCTTAAAAAAAATGATAACTTGTCCCTGATTTCGTACTTTAAGTACACAAACAGCGCTTTTCTAAATCTTTTTAGAAAACGCCCCAAAGCTTGCAAAACCAAATACCACTACAATGGTTGTCTTTATTGCGCTGATTACCAATGATTTAGGCTTAATGCCAAGTACAGAATTACCGAATGTGCTGGTAACATTTACCGAATGAAACGCTTATTGCCTACAGCCCCCGCTGTAGCGCAACCTTGCGGTTTAAGATATTTTTTAAACCAATAAATTTAAACTAATGTTCAAAAACCAATTCATTCCCACCCTTTTATTCTGTTTACTGCAGTTTTTTGTAACTGCTCAATCTGTTTCGCCGGTCGTCGTTACCCCCGGCAAGACAGCATCCACTGAAATGGCCGCACAACACTCTGCCACCCTAACCCAGGCGTTAAGCGGCGAATCCGACCCGATGCGTATACCACAAAGCAGGACTTCAGATGCCTATTCACTGCGAAATTGCGAAGCTGATGAAGTAGAAGACCCACTTGTAGAAGAGATTAAAGAAGAAAAAGACGAATTGCGCCAGCAAGAAATGGCAACCATGCGGAACGTGCCGAACCCGTTTGAATCGAATGCGAATGCTGTGAGCGCCATTACCCCAATTTTGGTATCCAGTTTCAATGCTACAGAAGTGTACTCGGGCAACCCACCCGACAATACCATGGCGATTTCAAACGGCGGCTATGTTATCACATGCGTAAACAGCCGGGTAGCCGTTTATAACACTTCGGGCGCGAATTTAGGACAATGGAATTTGTACGATTTTTTTAACTATTCAGGTTCTGGCGTTGTGAATGACTTTTTTGACCCAAATGTTATTTATGATCCGGGAGCCGATCGTTTTGTATTTACCTGCTGTGTAGGACGAAGTGCCGCCAATTCAAAAATTTGTGTTGCTTTTTCCAAAACAAACAACCCTTCCGGCGGCTGGTGGGTTTATTTCTTTAGCGGAAACCCTTTGAACAACAATAGCTGGCTGGATTATCCGCGCATCGGCGTCTCTACAGATGAAGTATTTATTACCGGAAATTTGTACAACCCGAATTTTAGCCAGGCTATTATTTACCAAATCCCGAAAACCAGCGGTTACAACGGCGCTTACATTAACTATGGTTACTGGTATAATATTGCAGGTTCGCCATTTGCCGTCACGCCGATTTCTTCCGGCACCAACACCAATTACGGGCCATATTTTTACCTCGTGGCGCATAATACCGGTTCGGGCAGTGCTACAAAGTTGTACAAATTAACCAATACGTATGCTTCCGGCGCGGCGACGCTTACCTACAATTCCATCAATACGGCTGCCTGGCAAATCGGCTCAAATGCCTACCAAAGCGGCACCACCCAACGCTTGGATGTAGGCGACGGCCGCGCGATTTCCGGTTTTATGGCCAATGGATTGATTCATTACGTGTTCCATTCATCTGTTTCAGGAAGTTCATACAACCGCATACATTACCATCGCCTAAATCCGTCGTCGCTTTCCGTTTCGTCTTTCAATATTTATTCCAACGGTTACGATTTGTGTTACCCTTCGGTGGCTTGGGCAGGCGCTTCTACGAGTACAACGGATAAAGGTGTAATCATTTCATTTGAGTATAGTAACGGATCAAATTTTCCGAGCGTAGGGGCTTTAAATTGCGATGACGCATTCGGCGTGTCTTCCTGGATTAATTGCGGTGTAGGTACAGGCAATGTTACCCTGACCGGCAATACAACAGGTGTTAGCCGTTGGGGCGATTATACCGGTATTTGCCGCAAGCGCAATTCATCCCCGGTGCGGGTATGGGGCGGCGCAAGTTTCGGCAATACCAGCCACCAGTGGACGGAAAAGATTTTCCAACTTGGTTTGACAAATTTCGGCCCTGGTATCTCTACGGATCGCGGCGACATGGTGGGCGCGGACGAAGCGCTTAAAGCGGAGGTTTATCCAAATCCTGTAAATAACGGTTATTTCAATGTTTTGCTGTCTAACGGCACGCCCGGCAAAGTATCTGTTTCGATTTATGATGTTGCAGGCAAATTGCAACACAATGAAACCTTTGAAGGTGTTTACGACAATGAAAACAACCGAATTTCGGTAAAAACGGACAACCTGTCTGATGGCTTGTATTATGTTCATATCAACGCTGACAATAAACTTGTATCAAATGAAAAACTCGTTATTCTTCGGTAAAATTTCAATGCTGGTATTGACACTGGCGCTGTTACAAGCGGCATCTTGCGGACAACCGGAACAGAAAAGCAGCGCTACTTCACAAGGCGGCGCAGGCACCGTTTCACCGGCATCAAACGAAGCCGCTTCACAAAAAGGAAGCGCAAAACCGGTCGATCAATCCTTGAAAGTTATGCCGCAAGGCGCAGCGCCGAATCAGCGCATGGTGGATTCGCTCAAGAATTTGCCAGGCGATAAAAAGCACTGATTTGGCGGCGTACTTTTTCGGGTATGTGCCAAAATTTGTAAAGTAGTTTATTCGAGCATCATTGTCGGGGCGGCGTGCCGTCGCCCCGACAATACTTTTGAAGAAAATACCCAAAATGAGCGCAGAAAAAACCAACTTTGCGCATCATTTGATTGCAAACCATGACCCAGCACGAGGATTTTTTCCACATCAACCCTTCCGCCCAAAACCTGCACATCACCAACGAGGCCGAAGCTTGCGCATCCGTTTTATTGGCCTGCCGCCGCGCCGATGAAATCCACGGCGCCCGCGGAGATGCAGCCTTCCTCGCAACACTTAAAAGCCGCAATATTTTCATCGGTTCTGATGCGGAGGTGCTGATTGAAACCGCCGGACAATACTTCGACCAGGCGGGCAGCCCGGCGGCGCTCATTGATGCGGCCATCGGCGCCATTCGGGAACAAACGCGTTTGCCCTTGTTTTACCATTGCCTCGATGTCATCCTGGCCGACGGGGTGGTGACGCCGCGCGAAGACAAGGTTTTCCAATACCTGAAACGGAAATTTAAAGTGGATGATGAAACGGCGTTTGAAGCGCTGGAGGTTTTGGTGGTGAAAAATCAGTTGTAGAAACTACGTTTTACACGCCAAGCCCGCACCAATACCAGCACCTGATCGTAATTCAACATGCCCGCCGCAATACCCTGTGCTTTCAAATAATGATCGTACACCTCGTAGCGCAGTTCAGGCGCAAACTCCGAAAATTTACTATTTTGCTTGTAAATCGCCCGTTTATCGGCCAAAATACCACGTGAAATTTGTGGTTGAAAGCGGTTTTTAAAACCTTCCGGATCGTTCATCCTGCACGCCCGCGTGAGGGTACTCCAATAATCAAGTCGGGCACAATAAGCGATGTACGGGTTGCGGTGCTCCGAACAAGCGGCATAAGCGATAAAATTACAAACCCCTTCGTCGCAAAACCCGTAACCGTGGCTCATTTCGTGGGCCATGGCGGGCAGTTTTCGCAAAGGATGCAGCCCGGATTCCACATTGCCTTCTGCCACAAACGGCCAATAAATACCCGAAGCGCCGAATTTAAACAAGGTCCCTTCCGGGTAAATAAACCGGCCCCGCACCCGCCCGCCCACGGGAAAGTTTTGGTCGGCCATCCATCTCTCCACGGCCTCCCGCACCACATCTTCCGTTTCATTCGGCCAAAAACGGGCGCCCTCGATGGCATTGGTATCATTTCCCACCAACATCGTCCGCAAGGAATCCAGCGCGCGGGTTTCCGACCATAATTCTTGCCAAAGCGCGGTCGAATCCAGCGGTTGCAGCTCAAGCCCGATTTGCGTTTCCAAGGGCAATCGAGCGTAATTAAAGCCCCACATCCAATAAAACAGGGTAATCAAAATGCCGGCAAACCCAAACAGGCGCATAAACCAATGACCCATTTTGGGCCAAAAACCGTTTAAAATCGGCCTGAAACGGTAAAGCAGTACCCAAAAAAACACCACGCCTGCCCAAAACAAGTAAAATGTGGGGAACGGCAGCCTTCCGAAACTGCCGTCCATCACATATCGAATGCCTTGAAAAAATCCCCGACTGTACCAGCGCTCGATCCACGCGGGGCAGGCGTGCGCAAGCGACTCCAGCAGCAGCGTGAGCAAACCGAGCAAGACCCAAATACCCCAAACAGACAAGCGTTTTTTCCCGGAAAACATCGCGGCGCGTTTTATGCTGCCCACAATGGTCCGGGATAAAGTCCGTCTTGTACCATGCCGGCCAGCGCGCCCTGCACGGTGTCCTTATCGTCCGGATAAGTCACGCCGAACCATTGGCTTTCGCTCGACATCACGGCGCACTGCACCTTGCCGCTTTCGATCAGCGTGTTTACCACCTTGGGAATGTAAAACTCTGCGCGTGGGTTGTCCGCATTGGCCATCACAAATGCCCGGAATTGCGCTTCAATTTCCTGTAAAACCGTCGGGTGAAATCCCCAGAAATTCATGGAAACCGGCGTTTGGTCATCTAAAAAATGCCGTTCGCCCGTTTCGTCTATGTAGTGAATGCCATCGTCGAAGCGTTCAATTTTGGTGCGTTCGGTTACATCCGTGAGTAAGCCCGCCGCACTGACCGTACAAACGCCGCGCGAAACCGCGCCGTTTTCCGACAACGTATTACCGATGCGATACGCTACCATGCCGTAGCGATCCGCAGCGCAATCCGTGCGCAAAAAATCGCCGATCGACTGAAACGCCGAAGCGCCGTAAAAATCATCGGCATTGATGGCCACAAAAGGTTCGGTCAAAAAATCTTTCGCGGACAGGATGGCGTGGCCCGTGCCCCAGGGTTTTTCGCGTTTAGGCGCTTCCGGCAGCCACTCAAGCGCCGTATCCATTTCCTGAAAGGCGTATTCCACTTGGATATGCGGTGCTACGCGCTGGCCGACCTTGTCCCGAAAAGCCTCCTCAATGTCCTTGCGAATCACAAAAACGACCTTGCCGAAACCGGCGCGTATCGCGTCAAATACCGAAAATTCGAGGATGGATTCCCCGTTGGGGCCCATGCCGTCTACTTGTTTTAAACCGCCGTAGCGGGAGCCGATACCGGCTGCTAAAATCAATAGGGTAGGTTTCATAATGGATGCGTTGTGTTAAAATGAAGATTTTTGGGCTAAATGTTGTTGGTTTGACTGGAGTTGATACTTTTGCCTTGTATTGGACGGCACAAAAATCGTAAAGACCAAGCGAAACATCACCACTTCCTGTTATGAACACTTTATTATTCTTTTGAAAAAATGACAACACCTAAATCCGGCAACGCGGGCTACACCTATCAAATCACCATTATCGGAATCCTGTTTTTCATTTTCGGGTTTGTAACCTGGCTGAACGGTACCCTGATTCCCTTCCTCAAACTCGCTTGCCAATTAGATACATTACAGGCGCTGTTTGTAACCTTTGCCTTTTACATTAGTTATTTTTTCTTGGCCATTCCTTCGTCGCAGATCCTCAAAAAAACGGGATTTAAGGACGGGATGGCGCTTGGTTTGTTGGTCATGGCGCTGGGGTGTTTGATTTTTGTACCGGCTGCCAACATGCGCGCGTTCCCTTTATTTTTACTGGGATTGTTCGTGCAGGGCATGGGTTTGGCGCTGCTGCAAACGGCTTCCAATCCGTACATCAGCATTATCGGCCCCATTGAAAGCGCGGCAAAGCGCATCAGCATCATGGGTATTTGCAATAAAATAGCCGGCATTTTAAGTCCGATCATATTGAGTACCATTGTGTTAAAAAATGCAACGGCCTTAGAAGAGCAAGTTAAAACGGCGGTAGATGAGGCGCAAAAAGCCGTATTGCTGGACGAGTTGGCCGCGCGCGTGATCGTGCCGTATGTGGTGATGGCCGTTGTGTTGGCTGCGTTGGCCTTTATGATCCGCCGTTCGGCGCTACCGGAAATAGACCTGAGCGGCAGCGATACCAACGATGCCGAGTCAACGGTGGCAAAATCCAGTGTTTGGCAATACCGCCACTTAGTTTTGGGTGTATTGGCGCTGTTTGTTTACGTGGGTGCGGAAGTGATGGCGGGCGACGGCATCGGGATTTACGGCAAATCGCTGGGCTTCGCGCTTGATCAGACCAAGTATTTCACCTCCTTTACCCTGGCGGGGATGCTGGTGGGTTATGTGTTGAATATTGCGTTGATTCCCAAGTACATATCGCAGCAAATGTTCCTGCGGATTTCCGCCATTTTGGGCGTTGTGTTGGTGTCGCTTACGTATTTCACCACAGGTTCTACGGCGGTGAGTTGCATCGCCTTGCTTGGTTTGGCGAATGCCGTGATGTGGCCGGCAATTTTCCCGCTGGCGATCAACGGATTGGGAAAATTCACCCAGATCGGCTCGGCATTGCTCATCATGGGTATTGCCGGCGGGGCCGTGGTGCCCCAGATTTACGGTTTGCTGGAGCGCTCGGTGGGCTACCAGGCGGCCTTTGTGCTGGTGATGACGCCTTGTTATTTGTATATTTTGTATTATGCGGTGGTAGGGCATAAGGTGCGGGGGTAAGTTGGGCTTTGGGTGTTGTAGTACGTACGGAATGAACCCAAAGCAACTCAACCGCAGGGCTATATGCGATAAATAAAGACTCCAACGGCCATCATAAACAACCAGGAAGCAAGCGTAAGTGTAAAATGTTTTAACTTACACTTGCTGTTAACCAAAATCCAATTACCTTTGCAGTGGATATAACTTTTAGCGATAGAAAATTAGAGAAACTTTCAGTCGATTACAATAAGTGTCGTCAAAAGATGGGCGACAAAAGGGCAAAGTTATTCGTAACAAGGCTCAACGCCTTAAGATATGCTGCCACGCTGGAAGATGTCAGAAACTTGCCCGGCAGGTTCCATGAACTTACAGGCGACAGAAAAGGGCAATGGGGCTGCGACTTAGACCACCCTTACAGATTGATTTTCACACCCCACGAAGACCCCATCCCCACCAATGAAGACGGTCAATACATTTGGTTGGAAATCTTTGGGGTAGAAGTGATTGAAATCGTAGACTACCATTAAAAAATAAACCAATGGCAAAACAAAATCAATATTTCCCTTCCGTAGTGTTCCACCCGGGCGAAACTTTAGCGGAGAAGCTAGAAGAAATGGCCATGGGGCCAAAAGAATTTGCGCTTCGTACCGGAAAGCCTGAAAAAACCATTATAGCCATTCTTAACGGCAACAGCTCTATCACACCCGATATGGCAGTACAGTTTGAGAATGTAACCAAGATCCCTGCCAATTTTTGGATGAACCACCAAAGAGGCTATGATGAGTTTATTGCTAGACAGAAACGGCAAGCCGTTATTCAGGAAGCACTGCCCTGGGCCAGAAAATTCCCGTTGGCAGATATGATCAAGAAAGGATGGCTGCCACCCGTAACGACCATTGAGGAAAAAACAATGGAAATGCTTGCTTTTTTTGGTTTCTCCGACCATAAAGCCTGGGAAGATTATTATTTTAATCAGCAACTTAAAGTGGCTTTTCGTATTTCGTTGGCTCAAACCAAAGAACCTTATGCCATTTCAGCCTGGCTTCGCAAGGGTGAATTGCAGGCTGCCGCATTACATGCGCGCGACTATTCAGAAAAGAAGTTTAAAGACGCATTGCCCGAATTAAAAGCCGTCATGGCAAAACACCCGGATGATTTCTTTCATAAACTGCAAGGCATCTGTCTGGAGGCGGGTGTTAAAGTCGTTCATACGCCTTGCATAAACAAAGCCCCGATCAGTGGTTCTACTCGTTGGTTGAACGATACGCCATTCATACAGTTAACAGGCCGTTACAAGCGAAACGATAGTTTCTGGTTCACGTTTTTTCACGAAGCCGGACACATTCTTTTACATGGCAAAAAGGATATTTTTTTAGAAAAAGTAGAATATTCTGACAAAGACCTCCTCAAAGAAAAAGAAGCGGACGAATTTGCTGTTAAATGGACTTTGAGCATAGAACAAGAAGCAGAAGTGTTGGCAGCATTACCCCTCAGCGAAGCAGACATCAGGAATTTTGCAGAGAAGTTTAATACACACCCTGCAATCATTATCGGCAGGCTTCAACATAAAAAACTGATTCATTATTCATTAGGTAGGGATTATTTTGAGCCGGTAGATTTTGAATAAAGGATTCATCTAAAGAGAAATAAATAATGTCCCAATTCAACAAAATCTCCGCCCTGGGAGTGGCGAAAAAAGCATTAAGGCAACCAAAGACAAAATGCATTTTAAATCAATCCCCTTAAAAAACGCCCACAATATATTTTTCCCCTATACTTGCACATCAAAATTTATTCCTCACTACCATGACAGAATCCCACAAACTTGAACGCAGCCGCCAGGCTACCACCAATAAACCTCGCGCCCTTCTTTATCCGCTCGGATACCGGCAGGCACAATTTCGAATGCCTTCAACAAGTCTTTCCGCTTAGTCTACCGATTGCTGTGCAAGCGTAGCATGGTACATTCTTGCCTCTAAATGATTCTTTTGTGTTAATTTTTACCAAAAGTAACTTTTAAGTGAACTGAAATTTTAAAATTCACTTTTAAATGAATAACTTTGTCCTTGAAATTTGGGATGACGAACTCGACTACGTAACTTTTTATACGGTTCGATGGGAAGATCATTCCAAAACCGAAACTGACAAGTTTGTAGAGAAATTCTACAACCATGAAACGTACCGTGAAGCATTGCAAGCATTAATGCTAATGCCATTTCATCACGCAAATGAATTTTCACGTCGCATTGATGAGGCATTCAGAGAAAAAATAATCGAAATAACAGATGATGAACGAAGCATCGTAGATACCGGTGGCGACACCGAGATCATTCTGTAAAACGAGCAATAAAAATATGAAAAACGCACTCGCCCGTCAAATTTTGGCGGAAACCCCAGCAGAAGTAAAACAATTCGTACGCCGCTACAGCGAATTAACCGTCCGTATACATGATATTATGGAAGAAAAAGGCTGGACGCAAAAAGACTTGGCGGAAAAAATGGGTAAAAGCCCTTCCGAGATCAGTAAATGGCTGAATGGTGAACACAATTTTACCATTCGCTCTTTGGCCAAATTAGAAGTAGAACTCGGAGAGGATTTAATCCAAATTCCCAGGCACCCAAAATTTCAGGTAGTGAGCCGCAAAATCATTCACCTTGAAATAACGCCGCCTGTCAAATCTTCGGTATCGAACGCGACCGATTACACGCAGTGGGAATACCAAAACTTTAAACCAATTAAATCATCCATTGCCTGATATGTTTGATCAAATTGCTTTAGAACCCGAAAAAATACTGTTTCGCGAATTTAAAATTCTGCGAGGCAATATTAATAGTCCATTGGAATTCAAGCAAAAACGTATTATAAGTTACAAATCCGATGTTGCGTTTGATATGGCTTTCCTGTTGGAAAAAAACATGATCAAATCAGAAATTGAAATAAAAACCAAAACGATCAGCGACGGCAAAAACAAAGCGGAAGCCGACGGCTTTTTTCACATCGCCTTTTTCTTTGAAATCGAGCATTTGGAACAATATGTCGTTGAAGTTGCGCCCAAACAGATACATATTCATCCGGGTATGGCCAATGCCATCGCATCCATATCCTATTCAACTGCCAGGGGGATTATTCTGTCCCGTTTCCAAGGAACAGCTTTAAGCGCTTTTATCCTGCCTGTCATCAATCCGAATGACCTTTTTAATACACAGACAGTTGAGTAAGGCTGCGTAGTCCACTAAAACCTGATTATTTTGCCTAAGTACCCCATGTCCCAATTCAACAAAATCACCCCCACTCCCAAATCCGGCCACGAACCCCTCACCCACCATGACCAGCCGCTCAAGGCGGGCGTTTTATGTCGTACCCACTGCGGTGCTTGACGACCGTTTTCCAAATCAAAAAACGATCAGCCTAAAACCTTTGCAGCAGTTGGTGGGTGAAATTGGATATGAGTCACTGCGCAAGGCGATTTTGGAGGCTGTTTGAAACGCGATTTGGGGAGATTCTGAACAACCTCTTTACATCCAGCCTTTTTACTGGAAAATATTTGCCTTATTTATTGCATCACTGGAAAATATTTACCTTTTCATCCTTGGCCAACCTTTTACTGGAAAATACTTGCCTTTTAAATTTTAGAAAATATTTATCAAAAACAACTCCTTAGTGGAGAAAATTTACTATATTTGTAACTTACAGCACTCAAAATGGAAAATATTTTACCAATTCACCTTCAGGAAATAATTTTTGGCTCGCCAGACCCGAGAACCTCAAAACAGATTTCCAGGCTACTAAAGGAAGGCAAAATCAGAAAGATTGCGCCCCGTCTTTATGCTTCGAACCTCACGGAACCGATTGAAGGGATTGTAAGGCGGAATCTCTTTCATATTCTAGGTAAATTATATCCCGGAGCATTATTAAGCCATCGATCGGCTTTTGAATTCCAACCCACAAAGTCTGGCCAAATATTTTTGACCTACACATACACAAAGAAAATAAGCCTTCCGGGTATTACGATTAGTTTTTTAGAAGGACACAAGCCCATTGAGGGCGACAACCCATTATCAGGCGAATTGTATGCATCTCAAAAGCCAAGGGCCTTTTTAGAAAATCTACAGCCATCCAAAAAAAAAGGTATTTTGTCAAAGTGCTTGACCTTGTCAGATCTTGAGGATAAATTGGAACAAATCATAAGGGTAAACGGGGAAGATGAAATAAATAAGTTGCGGGACCAGGCAAGGGCTATTTCCATAGTGCTCAAGATGGAAAAGGAGTTTGAGCGGTTGGATAAAATCATAAGCGCCATGCTTACAACGCGTCCATCAAAGATACTTTCCTCGCCTTTATCTATAGCAAGGGCATTTGGCGCCCCTTATGACCCAGCCAGAATGGAACTATTTGAAGAACTTTTCCGTGAATTGCAAAAAAGAGCGTTCAAGAACCGGCCAGATAGAAACACAACCCTAAAGTCTTTTCAGAATTTTGCCTTTTATGAAAGTTATTTTTCCAACTATATCGAAGGAACTATTTTTGAAATTGATGAAGCTAAGAAGATCATTGCCACCAACACCCCTCTTCCCGCAAGAAACCAAGACAGCCATGATGTATTAGGAACTTATCAGCTCGTTTCTAACAGACAGGAAATGATGCTGACCCCGCAATCAGCAGATGAGTTGCTTAAAATGCTTTCTTACCGGCATAACATTTTACTCCGTGCAAGAGCGGATAAAAATCCGGGTCTGTTCAAGGACAAAAATAATTTTGCCGGAAGCACAGCATTTGTTGATTTGAACTTAGTTAGGGGAACGTTGATTCAAAGTTTCGACTTCTATAAAGCGTTGGATCACCCGTTCTCAAAAGCGACGTACATGATGTTTGTTTTAAGCGAAGTGCATCCATTCTTAGATGGCAACGGCAGGATTGCACGGGTAATGATGAATGCAGAATTGGTAAAAGGTGGACAGTCAAAAATTATCATACCTACGGTTTACAGGGATGACTACATGGGCGCGCTAAAAAGACTTACAAAACGGGGAGATTGTGACCCATACATCCGAATGTTACAAAGGGCTCATGATTTCAGTGAAAATATTTTCGGAAATGACATGACTGAAATGCAGGACTATCTGACCCAATCCAATGCCTTTTTTGAACATACGGAAGCCAAACTTGAAATTATTCCAAGGTAGATATCCTCAAATCCCGGTTCAGACAATGTACGCGCGTATTGCCCATCACCAAACTCCGCACTACTTTTGCCAAAACAACGTTAAAACACACCCTTACTCCACACCACCCATGGAAATCCAAACCATCCAGTCCAAAATACACACCATACGCGGGCAAAAAGTGATGCTCGATTATGACCTGGCCGAACTCTACGAAGTTCAAACGCGGACATTAAAACAATTAGTGCGCCGGAATATCGCGCGTTTTCCGGATGATTTTATGTTTGCGCTCAGCCATGAAGAGATCAGCGCGCTGGTGTCACAAAATGTGATACCCTCCAAAAGTCGCCTCGGCGGGGCATTCCCTTTTGCATTTACGGAGCAAGGCGTGGCGATGTTGGCAGGCATCCTTAAAAGCGAAAAAGCGATCCAGATCAACATCGTGATTATTCGCGCGTTCGTGGCCCTGCGGCATTTTGCGCTTTCCCATGCCGAGCTCAGCCTTAAGATAGCCGAACTGGAAGTCTTTTTAGGCAAGGAATTGTCGGATATTAAAGAGGTATTGCTTTGGCTGGGGGAAGAAAACCAGGCACGGGCGGATGCGATTGCGGCGCTGGAAAATCAGGAAAAACCGGCGGAAGAGCGGGAGGAACGTAGGATGATCGGGTTTCGGAAGGGATAGGAAATTTTATGTGTAAAAGCGAAATGGTTTATTTCTTTCGCCAGTTTTACTACAGATTCCTAATTATGAACGAACCGCGTTCACAATTTACATGGACACATTCAGAGAATGCTCATGGCCGCACATATTGAGGCCGTATCATAAGGTAACGAGAAATTTTTTGCCAAATAAAAAGTTGAGATCGCGCCTAATTGAGGGGGTGACTGCCAGTCACCCCCTCAATACGCCTGGTCATCCGAATAATATTTTGCGAATCATCCGTTAAGCGTTTATAAAACGGCTTGTGAAACAGCCTTACTTGTACGCGATCCTAACCTTTTATTTGGGAAGGGCCTTCTCGCTAACTTATGATAAATGCTATAAATCAATTAGCTCAAAAACGGATAATCCGTATATCCTTTTTCGCCCCCACCGTACATCGTTGCCCGATCCGGGGTATTCAACTCCGCATTTAATTCAAAACGTTTCGGTAAATCCGGGTTGGCGAGGAATAAGGCCCCAAAGGAAATCATTTGTGCGCGTTCGTTGTCAATTTCCGCTTCGGCCGTTTCGCGGTTGAAGCCGCCGTTGGCCATCACGGTTTTGTTGAACAAAGGGCCGAAGGTGTTGAGCACGTCTTTCGGGTAATGCGGCAGGTCGGTGAGCGGGAACAAGGCTTGCATGAGGTGCAGGTACGCGAGCGGCATTTTGTTGAGTTCGCCGATCAAATAACTGAACAGGGCCTCCGGGTTGCTGTCGATCATGCCGTTGTACGGGATGCTGGGCGAGAGTTTGATGGCGACTTTATCGGGGCCCCAAACGTCGACCATGGCCTGCATGACTTCCAGCACGAAGCGGCTGCGATTTTCGATGCTGCCGCCATATTCGTCGGTGCGGTGGTTGGCGCCGTCCACCAAAAACTGGTTGGGCAGATAACCGAATGCGCCGTGGAGTTCCACGCCGTCGAAACCGGCTGTTTTGGCGTTTTCAGCCGCAGTTTTGTAGTCTTGTACCACCTGTTTTACCTCTTCGGTGCTCAGCGCGCGCGGGGTTTCGTAGTCTTTCATGCCGTCGGGGGTAAAATGCTGCTGGCCTTTAATCCCGATGGCGGATGCAGATACTGGCAACGCGCCATGTTTAACAAGCGAGTGCCCAACCCGGCCGGTGTGCCATAACTGGGCAAATATCACGCCGCCCGCCGCATGTACCTGATCGGTGACGTTTTTCCAGGCCTCAATTTGCGCAGGCGTGTACAAACCCGGTGTAAACGGGCTGCCGATGGCTTGTTCCGAAATATTAATGGCCTCCGAAATGAGCAATCCCGCGCTTGCGCGTTGCACGTAATACGTGGCGGTCATCTCGCCTACAACGCCTTCCACGCTTGCCCGGCTGCGGGTCATGGGCGCCATAGCCATGCGGTTTTGGAGTGTTAAATCGCCAATCTTGATTTGTTCTAAAAGTTTCATAAAATTAGTTTTATGTATAACTATTTTGTCAAAAAAATGTTCAGTCTGCCCTAAGTTTGTCGAGCAAGGCATTCAAGTGAAATGCTTCGGAGGGCGTTAGTTTGTTGAACTGTTCCGTTTCAATTTTAAACGCTTCGTCAATGCGTTCCAGCAGCGCCAAACCGGCTTCGGTAATGGTGATCCTGTAGGCCCGTTTGTCTTCTGTCGACTGTGCCAATTGAATGAGTTTCTTGGTAATCAGTTTTTTAAGAATCAGGGTTAAATTAGAATTTGGGGCAATCATACGCTCCAAAATCTCTTTTTGGCATAAACAATTCGGGTGTTGGCCCCTCAAAATGCGCAAAACATTGAATTGTTCGTGGGTGATCTGGAAGGGTTTGAGTTGGGCGGAAACCCGGTTGTAAATCCAGTTTGCTGTAAACAGAATGTTGACATTGACTTTTACAAGGTCGTTGTCAAATTTTGTTTGCTTGATGGCTGTTTCTATTGTTGGCATCGAACCGGTGTTAAGTGTACAAAGGTAGCGGGGAATAGTTATATAAACAAGTAAATTGGGGTGCGTGCTTATACGGTTTTCTACAAAAAACAAAAGCCACCCCGCATTCGGGATGACCTTTGATTTTGAAATCTTTTACTTGTTCGAGGGTGTACCATAAGTCCTTTTTTAAGCAACTTGAGGATCGTTCACAAAAATTATGCTGGTGACCGAGCGTATTGTCGGGGTGACTGGTAGTCAAAACAATTCCTTTTTACCGCAATGTCAGTGGCCTAAGGATTTAAGAATTAAGATTACATGATTTAAGATTTTAGATGGAGGGGTAAAATGCTTGATATTACGAAAACCAATCCTTGCTCTTATATGCCCGTTTTTGTTGCAAATACTAATGCCACAACCACAAAAAACTGAAATAAGCGACTACATCTTAAATCATGTAATCTTAGATCATGTAATCTTAAATCAATGACTTACCGCATCACCTCAACCTGCTGAATTGTGCGGCCTTTGCTCGTATTTACCGCCAAACGGTACAAGCCAATGGGCAAGGCATTCACCCGAATCACGCCGTCTTGCGCTAAAGCATCGCCGTCGCCGCGCATGACCACGCTGCCCATTGCATTAATCAGCATCCAGGACTGAATTTCAGCATCGGCATTGAGCGTAAACTGGTCGGAAGCCGGGTTCGGGAAAATTTTGATCTCTACAGTTCCGGCCGATTGCTCAAAATGATTCGGCGCATCGGGGCCAACCAACAACAGGTCGTCGTTTTCACGATCTTCCGCAACATCGTTTACACCGGGGCCGGTGGCGGCGCGTACATTGAAATCAACCAAGCGCAAACCTTGTTTGGATACGTGATCCCAGTAAGAATAGAAGGCGTTCCAGTTGCTTTCGTACAAGGAATAGCCACCGCTTCCGGCCAGGAATGAACCTGAATAAATCGTGTTTGCGCCTGTTCCGTCTGTGTCAAGATCCACTAAGCGGTAGCCCTGGGCGCTTAGTTCATTCCATTTAGTCGTAAAACTTGACCAGTTTCCAGCGTGCCAAAGGGCGTAATTGCCCGATCCAGCTTTGAAAACCCCTGCGTATAAGGTTGCGCCACCCGATTTGTACACTTCAATATCGACCAAGCGGTAGCCCTGGGCGCCGTATTCGTTCCATTTAGCATTAAAGGCCGACTGGCTCAGGCCGGCGATGAGGTAGTGGCCCCAGTTTCCGGCGCCGTACACCCCTGCGTATTTGAGGTTGCCGTTGGCGTCGGTGAACACTTCAAGGTCGAGCAAGCGGTAGCCTTGATTGGAAAGCGTGTTCCATTCAGCGGTAAATGCGTCCCAGGTTGTGCCGGTTTGCACTTTTGAAACACCGGAGCCTGCGCGCCAAACGGCGGAGTATTCGAGGTTGTTCCCGACTTTGGTCACGCTGAGGTCGGTCATGCGTAATCCGCTGTTTTTAAAGGTATTATCTTTGTCGATAATCTCTGCGGCAGTTGCGCCCGCCCACATTGCGTGCGCGTCGGTACCCGCCTGGAAAACGCCATTGTACACGTTTGTGCCGTAGTAGGGCTTGATGCTGCTCGGCCATACAAATGCGCGGGTGCTTGCATATCCCGGCAGACCGTGTGCGGTTAAAGCCGTCCAATCTGCATTAGAATTAAGGCTTGTGAAACTGGTTTTTGCAATGGTAAAACCGGTGTTAAACATCAGCGGGCGGAACGGGCCTGTTTCAACCGACGTCTCTTTGCGTATGTGTACGTGCAGGTGCGGGCCGTCGCTGTTGCCTGAATTGCCGGCCAAACCAAGGAAATCACCGGCATGAACGACCGCGCCAACTTGCATAAGGGCCGGATTCAAAGAGCCTTTTTGCATGTGGGCATACAGCGCGATGTTTTCGCCGTGCTGAATATAAAAGTGGTTGCCCGCGCCTCCGTTGGTGTACGGCGAAAAGTCTGCTTTTTGCCCGGGTTTTGGGTTATTTGGCACAATATTGACGAATTCTTTCACCACACCGTCGGCCATCGCGTACACGGGTTTGCCCCAGACGCGCATGTGGACGTTTTCAGTCCCGTCGGTATTCGGCAAGTTAAAGGTCCAAACGCCGTTTTCAAGGCCCTGCACGCCCATATCGTATGCAAAAACCTGATTTCCGCCGCCGTGTGTGCTGGCGCTTTCCCACACTTCGTTGTTTTTAAGGTCGAAGGCGCGGAATGGCATTCCAAAAGCCTGGTTGTAGGGCGCAAGGGTTTTAGTGAAAACCACCGGCGTGGAATAACCGGAAAAATAGAGTTTTACCGTCAAAGATGTTGGGATCGGCGCATTCAGGTAGAGCACGTCGCCGACCTGGTGGTAGTCGCGGCTGTTTTGCCAACCCTGCCAGGCGTTCGGAGCAATGGGGTCCATGCTAAAATTGAAGGTCTTGGTGTACGTTGTGCCGTTTTGGACGTACACATAATCAACTTTATTCCAACTGATATTGGCGCCTTGTTTATTTTTAACCCAAATTAACAAGGAAACTTGTGCTTTGCCGGACTCGCTGCCGGTCCAGGCGGCTATTTTTTGGTACAACAATGAACTGCCTTCTTGCTGATCGAACACCACATCAATGGAAGGCGCCGCAACAGCCGGGCTGGAACTTTCAACAACGCCCCAGGTCGGCGGGGTATTCGAGTTTAATTTAATTGTTTCCGTTTCGAGGTGGCAGGCAGGCGGCATTTCGCTGGCGGCGTGTATCTGTTGTCCGAACAGTTGGCCGGCGCAAAAAAATTGGATGGTGAAAATGAGCAGCCAGAACGGCGCAGCGTGGAAATAAGATTTTTTCATCGGTGATTTTGTTATTAATTAGAAGGTTTTGCTGCAAAACAGCGGTTTTGAGTGATTTCATAAGGTTGATGATGCAAAAGAGCGGGCATCCGAAACGCGCCGCTCAAGCGATGAGCGAATGGCTGAAACGATTGATTGAACGGTAAAAAAGTATCTTTGCTAAAATCCTAATGTGATGAAACATACCTGCCTGCGGTTATGTACTTTGCAATGCCTGTTTTGGGTGTTGTTTTTTTTAATACCTGCACTTGCACGGGCGCAAAACCCGGAATTAATCCCCGAATCTGAAGCGCGTTTAAGGGCTGCTACCACCGACAGCGCCCGCGCGATGGCTTTGCAATACTTGGCCTTTAACTTAGCCCACACCGATCCGCCCAAAAGTGTGGCTTATGGAAAGGAGGCGCTTCAAATTGCAGCAAAAACAGGCAATACCTGGCTAATATCACAATGCCAAAACGGTTTGGGCTGGGCGCTTTTTTCAAACGGCAACAATGTCCGTGCCCGCGTTTTATTAGATTCTTCCTTGCAGTTCATGCGCGCCACAAAAGCCTATTCTGACCAGGCGTCGGTGTGCAATAACTTAGGCTGGATTTGCCTCAAACAAGGCGATAACTTAGGCGCGTTGCGTTATTTTAAAGAAGGATTGGAGGCAGCGGAATCGGCCAAAGACCCTGGTAAAATTGCGTTTATGAACCGTAGTTTAGGTTCGTTTTACAATGCGCAAAAGGAGTTCAATCAATCGGTTGAATACATTAAGCGCGCTTTAGAAATGTTTGAAAATCAACGTGATACAGCGCGAATTTCGGAATGCCTGATGAGTTTGGCCAATGCTTATAGCGGAATGGGAAAATACGAAACCGCCATTGAATACTATGTAAAAACCTTGCCGATTACGCAGCAAAAAGGCGATAAATTAGAAGAAGGGGTGCTGTATGAAAATTGGGGAACGGCGCTCAGTCAATTGGGGCAATTTGAAGCGGCTTTTGCAAAATTTGAAGCGGCGCGCGCCAAGTTTGAAGAACTGAATGAGCATACCGAACTGGCTTATTTGGAAAGTGTAATCGGCTCGACTTTCCTGTTAAAAAAAGACACGGCGCAGGCAATTCCGGCCTTAGAAAAAGCCCGAAAACTCAGCACGGAGTTGCAATTGATTGATATTCAGACAGAAGTGCTGCCCGAATTGCATCGCGCATATTACGCCGTGGGCCTGCATGATAAGGCATACGAAACCCTGCTTGCCTATCAGGCCCTGCGCGATACCACGGCTTCGGAGGCGGGAAAAAACGAGTTACAACGCCTGAAAACAGAGTTTGAAACCGACCGAAAAGAAAAGGATATTCAGATTAAAACGCTGGAAAACAAGCGCTTGCTATCGCAGTTCTGGCTGGCATTAGCCGGATTATGCCTGGCGCTGATGGCCGGATTTGTGTTCTGGTACCGGGACAGGCAACGCCGAAAAACAAATGCCGCGCTGGAAATCAAAAATGCAGAAATTCTGGCGCAAAAGGCCGAGGCCGAACGCTTACGCGCCCGCGCGGAACACTCTGAAGCGGTAAAAGAAAAATTCTTGGCCGCCATGAGCCACGAAATCCGCACGCCCATGAACGCCATTGTCGGTTTGAGTCAACTGCTTGACGCTGAGGTACATGAACCGACTGTGGCGCGCAATATTTCCATCATCCGACAGTCGGGCGAGCACTTGATGACGATTCTGAACGACGTGCTGGATCTGGCAAAAATCAAATCTGAAAAAATAGAACTGCGTCCGCAACCGCTTGCTTTGTTGTCGCATTTGGCCCTCGTGCGCGACACCTTTGCGGGGCGCGCGCGGGAGAAAAACATCGTAATCCGGCTGGAAACCGATGATGATTTGCCTCAATATGTAATGGCCGATCCGGTGCGTTTCGGACAGGTGCTGAACAACTTAGTGTCAAATGCCGTCAAATTTACGGACGCCGGCGAAGTAATCATTGCCGCCCACACGGAAACGCAGGACGAAACAAGCGCCCGCATCAAATTTTCGGTACAAGACACGGGCATCGGGATTGCGCCGGAGCAACAAGCCGCTATTTTTGAAGAATACACACAGGCCGATTCAAATGTGGCCCTGCAATACGGCGGCACAGGGCTTGGGTTGAGTATTGCCCGCAGTTTGGTGGCGCAAATGGGCGGCGCCTTGCAATTAAACAGCAGTCCCGGAGCGGGTTCTACTTTTTTCTTTACCCTGGATTTGCCGCTTGCGACTGTGCCGGCCGAACAAATATTAGAAACAAATAAAACCGTTATTCCGAAACTCTTTTGCAAGTCGCCTGTGCGAATTTTATTGGTGGAAGACAACGAATTCAACCAAATCGTGGCGTTTCAAACGGTGGCCGCGATTTGTCCGGACATCAATTTGGACGTGGTTTCACGCGGAGAACAAGCCATTGCGCTGATTCAAACCGAGCATTTCGACCTGATTTTGA
>JBAXTB010000696.1:0-1512 GCA_037130425.1 Bacteroidota bacterium | reverse complement strand
CCGATTGGTGGATTGCCGATATGTACAGCCTGCTCACGGCCCAACCCGGCAACCTTAACATTGATGCCTTGGAAGATTCCGAAGTGCTGCTCTTGTCCAAAATAGACCAGGAACAGTTGTACCAAGACATTCCAAAATTCGAACGCTTTTTCCGCATCATCACCGAAAACTCATTGGTCACCAACCGCCAGCGCCTGCTCGACAGCCTGAGTTTGAGCGCCCAGCAGCGCTACGAAGCCTTTTGCAGCCGCTACCCCACCTTGATTAACCAACTGCCGCAAAAACAAATTGCCGCCTATATCGGCGTCACACCGGAGTTTTTAAGCAAAATGAGGGCTGATTTGCTGCGCAAAAAATAGGCAAGCCCATTTTCTTAATCTACATTATTGGCGCAGCCCCATTAATTCCCCCAAATTTGTGTCATCAAACCAATCGGAACATGGACAGAAAAGATTTCATCAAAAAAAGCCTGATCGGCGCCGGCGTACTGGCCGGAAGCGGTGTTACAGCCGCCGTCATCCACAACAACATCGATGAACTAAAACCACTGGATGTGTTGGGATTCAACCACTTACCAAATACAAATTCAAAAATTATGGCAAATACAATCTTGCATAAAGCCGAAACACGCGGCAATGCCAACCACGGCTGGCTGAACAGTTACCACACCTTCAGTTTCGCCAACTACTACAATCCCGAACGTATGCACTTTGGCGTGCTCCGCGTGCTCAACGATGATACCGTACAGGCAGGCATGGGCTTCGGTACCCACCCGCACGACAACATGGAAATCATCAGCATCCCGCTTGAAGGCGACCTCGAACACAAAGACAGCATGGGAAACGTGGCGGTTATTAAGAATGGCGATATCCAGGTGATGAGCGCCGGAACCGGTATTTACCACAGTGAATACAATAAAAGCCAGGATAGTTTGGTCAAATTCCTGCAAATCTGGGTGTTTCCAAACGAGAAAAACGTAACGCCCCGCTACGACCAAATCACGCTTAAACTCGAAGACCGGCACAACAAACTGCAACAGATTTTGTCGCCCAACCCGGATGACGCCGGTGTTTGGATCCATCAAAACGCCTGGTTTTACCTCGGCACACTTGATAAAGGGTTCAGTACCAACTACAAAGTCAATTTGGCCGGAAATGGTGTGTACGCCTTTGTCCTCAGCGGCAATGTTACCCTGAACGGCCAAACGCTCGGCCCCCGCGACGGCTACGGCATCTGGAACACCGATCAGTTTGACCTACAGGCAGACTCCAACGCGGAAGTCCTGCTCATGGAAGTGCCGATGAACGTATAATGAATGCGCTTGGGATCGGAATACTGTTATAAATTTGTGCTTTATGATGCTCCCGCGCGCCACCTTACAACACCTCGCTGTGTTCCTCCTATTTACCCTGCTCACGGTGTGGTACAGTTGGCCGCTTGCCCAATACATCGACCGTGGATTTGTCTCCGAAGCCCAAAACGCCGATGCCGTTCAATACATTTGGAATGCCT
>JBAXTB010000695.1:0-1522 GCA_037130425.1 Bacteroidota bacterium | reverse complement strand
TGACCTCTCCGAGGTCAGGCCCCTCGGCTTAATTAAATCCTTCGTACACGTCTAATAGAAGAATATCGAATCACGAAGTTATTGCGGAATAAACCCCAAAAAACATAACCCAAATTTAACCCACCCAAACCCCGAACCCACCTTATTTTTGGGGAAACAACACAACCTATTATGCCGATTAAAAACATCACCTTAACGCTCGAAGCCCTCGTGGCTGCGCTTCAGGAGGCTTCCGCTCCGCTGTTTTACCCAAGCGAATCTGATGGCCCGTTCGAAATTCACACCTTCCCGGCTGCTGAAGTGGGCGAAACCTTCACTTCCGACGATTTCCGCAGCCTTGTGTACAGCAAAAACGGCCGCAGCATCGTTTCCACTGAATGGGCAGAAATGCACCGCGCCGACAGCAATGGCACACAGCGTTTCTTCCGCAACCTGCTGGACGTCATCACCATCGCGCCGGATAACACGTACTCTGTAGCCGAATTGTACAATGTCGAACAAGTCTCCCAATGGCGCAAACTCCGCGACCTCCTGTTCGACAATACCGTTGACCGCAAATGGTTCCGCTTTGAATTAGCCGAACCCGATACAGCCCGCAAAGACATTTACGCCGTCGGCCGCCACCTGCTGGCAACGGTGAACGACGAAACCAACGAAACAACCATCACGCCCGGCGACTGGGTTGTGTTGGCTACTTATGTGATTGAGACGTAGATTGAATTTTTTTCTAAAACTTTGCAGGATGTTACCCACGTAACATCCTGCATCGCTGCCTACCCCGACCTTTGTTTCATTAAATGCAAAAAAAGCAACAATGGAACATAAGAAAGTCGATCAAAAAGCGGCCAAAGCGCCAAAGCGCCAAAGCATCCAAAACTAAAAACAGACAATTCGGCAGTTGGCAACCCGGAGCAACGGCGCTTGCAAGAGCAATATGCTGGGGAGAAAAACTGGCTCCGCTTTGGCCCTTATTTGTCTGAACGTCAATGGGGTACGGTGCGCGAAGACTATTCTCCCAACGGCACAGCCTGGGATTATTTCCCGCACGACCATGCGCGCTCCCGCGTGTACCGCTGGGGCGAAGACGGCATTGCCGGTATTTCCGATGAATTGCAGCGACTTTGCTTTTCCATTGCGCTTTGGAACGGCAAAGACGCGATCCTGAAAGAGCGCCTGTTCGGCCTGACCGGCAATGAAGGCAACCACGGCGAGGACGTAAAAGAACTCTACTACTACCTCGACAGCACACCCACCCACTCCTACATGAAGCACCTGTACAAGTACCCGCAGGCTGCTTTTCCTTATGCTGATTTGATTCAGGAAAACCAAAACCGCGACCGCAATCAGCCCGAATATGAACTCCTCGATACCGGCGTGTTTGCTGAAGACCGGTATTGGGATGTATTTACGGAATATGCCAAGGCCGATTCAGACGATTTGCTCATCCAAATTACGGCCCATAACCGCGGCCCCGAAAGCGCCGATTTGTGGCTGCTGCCTACAATATGGTTCCGCAACCTCT
>JBAXTB010000694.1:0-1560 GCA_037130425.1 Bacteroidota bacterium | reverse complement strand
CGTTTGACCGCCTGGTGGAGGATCTGGATTTACCGCGCGACTTGAGTCGCTCGGCGGTGTTTGATGTGCTGTTGGTGTTGCAAAACAACGAACAGTCGGAATTGCGCTTTGGAGATGTGGCGCTTTCGGTAGAGGGTGCAGCAACCGGGATCAGCAAATTCGATTTGACGTTCAGTTTTTCGGAAACAGGCGAAGGGCTGCTCATAGCGCTTACATACAATACCGATTTATTTAAGGCGGATCGAATTGGGCGTTTGGCGGAACATTTGCAGACATTGTTGGACAGTGTGTTGCACGATCCGACGACTTCCATTAAATGCCTGGATTTGCTACCGGATGCAGAAAAACAACAATTGCTGCATGATTTCAACGATACCTGTTTGGAAGTTCCGGAAGACAAAACGCTGGCGCAACTATTTGATTTACAAGCCTATAAAACACCAGATCAAATTGCGCTTGTTTTTGGGAACAAGCAACTGACTTATCGTGAACTGAACGAAAGGTCTAATCAACTCGCGCATCACCTGCGCGCCGCGTACGCGATACAGCCCGACGATATCATCGCGCTTCAACTGGAACGCAGCGAATGGATGGGCATCAGCATCCTCGCCGTACTCAAATCGGGTGCTGCGTATTTGCCCATTGCACCGGATATGCCGCAAGCGAGAGTCTTGTATATGCTGCAAGATGCGCGAGCCAAGGCGCTGTTGACGGATGATGCTACTTTAAAAACAGCGCAATTATTTGAAAATCAAGTACCTGTTGTTTGTGTTGAAACCCTTGATATTTCGGGCCAACTGATTTCTGACCCGCAGCCGATCAACGACAGCCGAGATTTAGCCTATATTATTTACACTTCCGGCTCTACCGGTCAGCCCAAAGGCGTGATGGTGGAACATTTTTCAGTCGTGAATTTTCTCACGGGCTTTAAAAAGCAGGTGTTTGATTTGCATGAAGGCGTGTTGCGAACGGCCCTTACGGCCTCTTACACCTTCGACGGTTCGGTGCGCCTGATGCTCGGAAGCCTGTTTAACGGCTATCGTTTGCATGTTGTACCGGAAGCGGTAAAACTGAGTGCGGAGGCCATTCAACAATATTTAGCGCAGCACGAAATCGATTTGATTGACGGAACGCCGACTTTGCTGGCTTTGTGGCTGAACAACGGACTTCGGCAAACCGAAGAAATTGTGTTGAAAAACATCTTGCTTTCTGGCGAGGCTCTGCCGCAGGCCTTGCTGCAAAAGTTTTATACCAATTTCCCGCAAAATAATATCCGCATCACCAATTTGTACGGCCCGACGGAAACGACGATGGTTGCCACACACCGCATCATTTCATCTGCCGATGCGGCTTTACCGTCTACAGTCGGCAAACCCTTACCGAATTACGAAATTTATATCCTGCACCCGGAACTCCGCCACCTGCAACCCATTGGCATTGCCGGCGAATTGTGTATTGGCGGTAAAGGTCTCACGCGCGGCTACCTGAACAACCCGGAACTGACAGCGGAAAAATTTGTGTCGCACCTTTTCAAAACCGGCGAACTGATGTACCGAACCG
>JBAXTB010000693.1:0-1570 GCA_037130425.1 Bacteroidota bacterium | reverse complement strand
TTCGACTTTTATTGGAAGCCTTGGCGGGTTTCCGGCTTTATCCTGATCCACGTTACCTTGATTTTGTGTATAAAGAACTCACGGCGGAGCATAAATTCCCCTGGATTGACGTCAATATTAAAGGGGAAGCATTCGCATGGGCATTTATGAGCGATTATCCTTTTGATCCGCTGGAGGTACTGGATTCCATTCACTTGCGCGTGCCGGAGCGCTACAAACCCTTTGCCATGCGCGAACGCATTGCGCGCAACCGGTACCGGGACTTGACGGAGCGTTATTTCCATGAAATCAGCGAATACAAGCAGGAGAACCGGCGCCCGGAGCGGGAAATTGTGGTGGATATTATCCGGAAAATGAAGGGTATTTACCGCTATTTTCCCAAGGCAGAATTTTTAGAACTGGTACACCTCGAACTTAGCAACCGGGGGCGCATCCGTTGGCACGCGCAGTTTTTAGGCTTGATTCCTGCGCGCGACAACCATTTTGAGAATCATTTTTATGATTTTGATTATCGGTATGAGATGTTCGAATGCAAACGTTTATTGGATCAGGAATATGACATGTTGAAGGCGGTGATGAAGGCGACAGGGGAATTGGAAGAGGATGAAATGCCTTAAAACATCATCTGCCTCAGATCCACCTCTTGCTGCGGCTTAAACATAAAGGACTCTTCCAAATCATCCAATAACGTGACCTCCTGGAAGGTACCTAAATGCTCCAGGTACAGGTATTTTTCCACGTAATGCGTATCCGTGCCTTTGCCCATCATCGTGTGCCAGTAGCGCGCATTGATGTGGATGGCTGCGCTTTTGCCGGGCATTAAAGGCAAAATATCAAAACGGTCGCGTTGTTTGGAGCCGAACGTCGGGTAATAATCGTCGCAGCATTCCACCCAGAGTTCGTTGTTTTTGTGGTATAGGTTCAGGAAATTCGGGAGCTTGTGCGCGCGCTTGTACATGTCTATGCGCGTGGCGGTATCGGCGCCCCAGAGCAGGATGGTATCTGTTTCGATGGTCGTAAGTCCTTGATAGACATTGGAATGCATTAAAAACCGCTCATCGCGCACGCAGCCGTTTTTCAGGGTTGTAAATTGATCCCAATTTGGGACATGAGAAGGAAGCGCGCGGTATTCGGCTTTGTTCCATTCCATTTTTTGGGGAAAATAACGCAGCACGGAAACCGGTTTTGAGAATTTATGGGTCGTGTTTTTTGCCTTTTTTTCCATCTGAGTGCTCAAGTTTGTTTTTAAAAATATAGCGTAAAAACGGCTCCACAACATTCGTAAAAGGCTGTCAAAAAACCATTGATCTTGCGCACAAGGTATGGTGATAGAAGTAAGGGGGCATGACTAATTTCCGACAGAAGTCGCTTTTTCAAAGTCACTCAACAGAGAAGGCCCGTATCTTTCGTGCATATTCTTTCACCTTTTAGCCACATATTTTATGAAGCGCCTCATTTACACCTTGTTGTTTTTTTGCCCTATCGGGGCTTTTGCGCAATACGCGCCGTTTCCGACGCCGGGGCTTACTTATGGTTCGATTTACAATTGTAACATCTACGATTGCCCGGA
>JBAXTB010000692.1:0-1576 GCA_037130425.1 Bacteroidota bacterium | reverse complement strand
CGGTTGTTTTTGTCAAAAGGCAATCGGTTCAAGATGGTAAAAGCCAATTTGATGGCTTCTGCGCCGCCGGTCGGGTACAAAAGCGAGGCGTCCAGAATTCCGTCTTCTACGGCCTGAATGCCGCGCCCGGTGCCGGGAATACCGTCGATGCCGACAAAAAACAGGTCATTGTTGCGGCCGATTTCCTTGTGAATTTTCCAGGCGGTTTCGGCGAGTAAGTCGGTTTGTCCAAAAATAGCGGTTACTTCCGGGTGATCCGTCATCAATTGTTTAATCCGTTGATAATCAGCCTCTACCTGACCTTTAACCTCCTGCATGCCCACAATTTTCATACCCGGAAACGCGCGAATCCCGTCGTTAAAACCCCGGTAGCGCTCTATGGCCGGCGACATGGTCATCATCATTTCCAGTTCAATGATTTTGGCCTTGCCGCCCAATTGGTTGGCCATGTATTTAGCCGCTGTCAGGCCGATTTCGTAGTTGTCGCCGCCGAGGTAAGCGGTGTATTGTTCCGACTCCGTTTTACGGTCGATGAGGATAACCGGAATGCCTTTTTTAAAAGTTTCTTCTACAATGGCAGTTAGTGGCTTGGATTCGTTCGGCGCTACTATGAGCAAATCAATTCCGGAGGCGACCAGTTCTTTAATTTGGGCAACTTGTTTGTCGCTGTTAGAGTTTGCGGCCAGCATTTTAAACTCCAATTCCGGATGAAACGCCAGTTCGCGCATCATTTCACGGTTCATCACATCCCGCCAGGCATCGTCGCAGCATTGGGAAAAACCGATCTTGAATTTTTTCGGTTTGGAATCCGACGAACAGGCTGCTAAAAAGGAGAAAAAACAGACCGTCAGGAATAGCCTGAAAATATACTGTATATGCGTCGATTTCATTCGGCTAATGTACGCCACCTGATTCTGACATTTCCCTCCTCAAAAAACAATCCGCCCAATTTCCCCAAAACCACCTAAATTTGCGCCGTTATATTGTTCACAAATCCACTATAGGCTCGCGCGACGACCCGTTTTTCAATGAAAAACACTTACTACGATCTGGTTAACCAGACTTTCGATTTTCCGCAAGACGGATTTAGTCTTAAAAACAACCACTTACTGTTTAACGAGATCGACATCTATGAGCTGATCCAAAAATACGGGACGCCGCTCAAACTCACGTACTTACCTAAGATCGGGGAGAAAATCCAGATGGCGCGCAAGTTGTTCCGGGATGCTATTCAGCGCTACAATTACAACGGAAAATATTACTATTGCTACTGCACTAAAAGTTCACATTTTGCCTTTGTGTTAAATGAAGTGCTGGAAAGCGGCACCTGGTTGGAGACCTCCTCGGCATTTGATGTGGATCTCGTTTGGCGCTTGCACAAACTCGGAAAACTCAATAAAAGTATCACGATCATCCACAATGGCTACAAACCCGAGCAATATGTTGAACGGATTGTAGGCCTAATCAATGCCGGATTTCAAAAAACGATTCCGGTGGTGGATAATGCCGAAGAATTAGAAATGTATGACCAGATGCTGACCAAAACCAAGGTCAATATCGGGCTTCGGGTGGCTAC
>JBAXTB010000691.1:0-1584 GCA_037130425.1 Bacteroidota bacterium | reverse complement strand
GTGAAGTTTTTTATTGTGCATCTTGATTAGATACACCCCTGGGTCAAGACTGGAAAGATCCAAAGTGTGCTTCGATGAAACAATTTCTTCTTCCTTAATTTCCTGACCTAGTATATTAAATAACGCTACTGTGTTTCCTATAGGTTTATTAATATAAACTAAACCGGTTGTTGGATTCGGGTAAACCTTAATTTTATTTACCAGATTATGCTCCTCCGTTCCAATTGTAGGCCCGCAGGTAAGACTGTCAAGGCAACCATTTTGATCCAATTTGATTATTAGGCCAAATGATTTAGGGATTTCATAATTCGTAAGATCTCCAGCAATAAACACGCTTCCAGAGGGAAGTACGGTCACGCCTCCCAAATTTTCGTCACAACCTAAGGTGCTACACGCATCGTAATACGTCCAAACAGGCGTACCGTCTGACTTGAATTTATGAATGACATTATAATTGTAATAGTCCCATCTGCCAACCACTACATAGTTCCCATCGGGCGTAGGATTGATGTCTGAAATCCGGTTGGTCTTTGAGACAAAATCAGAGAGGTATCGTTCCCAGACTAAGTTGAAATTACTATCCCGACATACAAGTTTGGGCTTTGCGCCCCAATCATTAATTTGGCCAGGCAAAGGAATAAATTCATAGGTAGCATACAACCAGTTGCCATTTGCTAAGCGCTGTAATCGTGTTGCAATTCCATTTTCTACATTTTCAGGACTAACCCATTCAGATTTTTTTGTGCCTGTACTGTCTACTGAAAGTATATAGGATTTTGTCCAGGTGTTAAGAATCGAACCCGATGGATCCCAGTTAGTCTGGCCTCCGGGGATTAAGATCGTATTATTGTCGATGATAAATGGTTCAACAAAATTGGTTTGGATACCCGGCGTTCCGTAATATTTTGCCCAAATTTTGTTTCCGTTTTGATCTGCCTTTATCAAAAAGCCCTCTAATGTATAGTCCAGATTCTGAAAATGTCCTGATAAAAATATTTGATCATCAGCGTCCTTTAAATACCTCAAAGTCGTGTTTAATGCAGGAAACTGGTAATGAATCGATGAAATTCGTGCTCCATTCTGATATATACATAATAAAGCATCCGTGCTTTCTAAGGGCTGGGTCATTACAAATATTTTCCCATTGGATGTTTGCGCCACACTGTTTCCAATGGAAGAAGATATGCCATCGTTTGGTTCAAAGTAAATATCTGTGTGAAGCGAGTTGCCATTGGTATCTAACTCCATGTATAACAGGCCGTTCAAAGCCCCGTGGGAAGCAGTGTCGGTAAGAAATTGACCTGTTGTAACCAATTTTTCTCCGTCCCAAAGAATATCAACAAAAGTAGCGCCTGTCGTTTCTCCAGCGTATAAATTTTTGAAACCCGGGTTCTGACCGAAGATATTAATATTCACTTGAAAAACGAAAAACAAAACGATAAATAAGAATCTCATCTTTTAAAGTTAAAAGGTCATTCCAGGCAAGTATCTGGATGATACTGAATAAGGCTCTTTTTTAACTTGTATTTAAAAAAAAGACCTGCCGCAAAAGATTTGTGCTGTTTGCGGCAGGCCGTTTTCGTG
>JBAXTB010000690.1:0-1595 GCA_037130425.1 Bacteroidota bacterium | reverse complement strand
GGACTGATGACCGGCGATGTACCGCTCACGGCGGTACAACAATGGTTTTTTGATGAATGTCCGGTGGACCAACACCATTTCAATCAGGCGATTATGCTGGAATGGTCTGCGCAAATTGATTTGGAAGTATTGCGGGTAGCCCTGAGCGCCCTTTTGCAACAACATGATATGCTGCGCGCCGTGTATGCGCCTGCGGAAAACGGCCCAATTCAGACGATTGGAGCAGGTCTGCAAGCCGATTTGCAATTATTGCTCCTGCCGACCGGGGAAGATGCTCAACGACTTTTGCTGCAAAAAGCAAACGAGGTACAGGCAAGTTTTGATTTGCAAACTGGCCCCTTGTTCAAAGCGGTTGTGTTCCGCGACGAAAACGGTATTGATCCCGACCGGCTGCTTTTGGTAATTCATCACTTAGTGGTTGACGGTGTTTCCTGGCGTATTTTGATGGAAGATATTGAAACTGCATATCGGCAGGTTTCGAAAGGAGAGAAACTAAAATTAACGGAAAAAACGGCGTCTTTTCAGTTGTGGGCAAACACCCTGAGCGAATATGTGGGGCAGCAATTCCCTGAACAACAAATTGCCTACTGGAAGTCTGTATCGGAAGCGTCCAGCGTATTGCCGGGCTTTTTACCGGATCAGCCGGATGGGGAAAATCAAATGTTGGATACCCGCGAATTGGTGTTTTTATTGAGTGTCGAAGAAACAAACGCCTTGTTGCACCAAGCCAACCAGGCATACCACACGGAAATTAATGACCTGCTGTTGACTGCCCTCAGCCGGGCGCTGCACGCAAGTTTTGGCGCGCAGACTTATTCCATTACCCTTGAAGGGCATGGTCGCGAGCAAGTTGTAGACCTGGATATTAGCCGAACCGTTGGTTGGTTTACGTCTATTTTTCCCTTCATCCTGTCGCATCACAGCGAGGCAGGCCGTCATTTGCAGGAAGTTAAAGAGGCACTTCGAAAGGTTCCGAATAAAGGCGTGGGATTTGGTTTGTTGCGGTATTTGGCTGATATGAAGTCTTTGCAGGGCGCATCCCAAATAAGTTTCAACTATTTAGGTTCGTTTGACCAGTCTGGTGCTGATTCGGATCGTCTATTTCGTTTTTCCAACGCAGCGGCCGGCGATTTCATTAGTTCAAGGGCGTCGCGATTGCACGAAGTGGATGTTTTGGGCATGATGACAGGCGGGCAGTTGCGCATTTCCATCTCATACAGCGCCAAACGGATGGCGGCTGCGCGGATGGAGTCATTAATCGCTGAATATCACAATGCGCTTCGCTCCCTGATCGAACACTGCGTATCGGTGGAAAAGGGTCGCTTAAGTCCTGCCGATTTCAGCGGCTGCGGTATGGATATGGCGGAGTACGATCAATTTTTGGCGCATCACCACCTGAACGCGTCTTCTATTGAGGACATTTACCCCTTGTCTGCCTTGCAAGAGGGTATGCTGTTTGAATGGATGATGAATCCGGATTCGCCAGCCTATTTTGTCCAGTTGGAAATCAATTTGGGAAATCGTGTGGATGTCGGTTTGTTGAAAAACGCCTGGCAGCAATTAATCAAGCGCCACGCGATTTTACGAACGGCCTT
>JBAXTB010000069.1:0-19718 GCA_037130425.1 Bacteroidota bacterium | reverse complement strand
AATTTGAGGGCTTCAAAGCCGTCTTGTAATGTGACGATCGGATCGGTGTTATGTTGGATGCTCTCGCAAAATGTTTCCAATTCCATTTGAATGGCATTTACCGGCGCGGATTCCGGCATTTGCATTTGCAGCCATTTTTTGCCCTGGGAAGTTTCAAATTCCATCAATTCGTCCACAGGCGGCAGCTGATCGGCATCCTGGTTGAACAGGCGCACGATCTGAGCGTTTTTATCTAAAAAATCAAGGCTGATGTAGTGATCTTGTTGAAACAGGCGCATTTTTCGCATCTGTTTCAGGGAAATTCGGCTGGCGGTTAAATTGGCCACGCAGCCGTTTGCAAATTCCACGCGCACGTTGGCGATGTCTACGGTATTGCTCAATACGGCCACGCCGCTGGCACTCACGTCCGACACGGGCGACTGTACCAAATGCAAAATCAAATCCAGGTCGTGGATCATCAAATCCAGGATCACCGACACATCCGTGCCGCGCGGCTGGAAGGCAGCCAGACGGTGGCTCTCGATAAACATGGGATTCAAGGTCATGCCTTTCAAGGCAGAAAACGCCGGATTGAAGCGTTCAACGTGGCCAACCTGCACTTTTACACCGAATCTGGCCGCCAATTCAAGCAATGCCGCGCCTTCTGCGACGGTTTCTGTTACCGGTTTTTCAATAAAAACATGTTTGCCGGCCTTGATTGCTTTAGCCGCCAGTTCGTAGTGGCTGACTGTGGGTGTTACTATATCTACCGCATCCACGACTTCGAGCATTTCCTCGTAGGAATTAAACCGTTTTACCTGAAACTGGCTGATGACACCGGCCGCATTTTTTTCATCCAGGTCGTAAAACCCTTCAAATTGCCAGCAATCAGTTGCCAAAATACATTTGAGGTGGATTTTTCCAAGGTGCCCAGCGCCAAGTAATCCGATTTTCAATAATTCCATAAGGGTCGAGCGTCGTGAAGCGAAAGTCGAGTGAGGTTTAAGTGGCGTTTAGGTTTCGCGGAAATACATCAGGATGGCGCCAAACAGGGTAATCAGCAGAATCAACACCGTGGCCATTTGGATGGAATAGCGCATGTGTTTGATGAATATTTCAATTTCATTTTGAAACTTCGGGTAACGCGGCAAAACCTCTTTTTCGAGTTTTTCCCGGTTAAAAATATGCGCTGCGCCAAACTGCACTTTGTTGCGCACCAGCACGCCGTACACTTTCAACACCTTGGCCCGGAAATACACATTCAGGAACAACATGGCCACAAACAGGCCGATTACGATGGAAATCAGTATGGTGTACACGGAGCTTGTCTTTTATGGCAAACAAAACAGCATATCGGCTGCCGACGAAAACTGCTGCAAAAGTATTTCAATTCGGGCACTCGTTTGCCTATTTCCGCTTTTTCTTCTTGTAGTTTTCCAACACAAAGGAGCCAAGTCCTTGCAGGGAAGAGTAATACGCCTTGCCGCCGTTGGCCTGCGTGAACGATTCTACAAAGCGAATCAGGTACGGATCGCGGGCAATCATAAAAGTGGTGATTGGAATATCTACCTTTTTGCAACGCAGCGCCAGGTTCAGGCAACGGTTTACGATCTTGCGGTCAAGTCCGAAGGAGTTTTTGTAGTAGTTTTTCCCGATTTTGAGGCAGGTAGGTTTGCCATCGGTAATCATAAAGATCTGCTTGTTCGGATTGCGGCGTTTTTTGAGGATGTCCATCGCCAGTTCCAAGCCCGCCACGGTGTTGGTGTGGTAGGGGCCGACCTGCAAATAAGGAATGTCCTTGAGTTCGATGGCCCAGGAATCGTCGCCGAACACGATAATATCAAGGGTATCTTTTGGAAAACGGGTTTGGATAAACTCAGCCAGCGCCAGGGCCACTTTTTTGGCAGGCGTGATCCGGTCTTCTCCGTACAGGATCATAGAGTGTGAAATATCAATCATCAGCACCGACGACATCTGGCTTTGGTAGTACGTTTCGTGTACTTCCAGATCGTCCTGTGTGAGTTGAAAATCATCAATGCCGTGGTTGATATATGCGTTGCGCAGCGAATTTGTAACCGCCAGATTATCAAGGCTGTCGCCAAATTCGTAGGGCTTTACATCGGCTGTATATTCGTCGCCGCGGCCGATGACCGTGGTGTTGTGTCGACCCGATTTTGCTTTTTTCAGGTCGCCGAAAATATCGTCGAGGCTTTTTTGACGCAGGCTGATTTCGAGTTTGGAAGTTGGCCCCATGCCGCCATCGCCATCGCCGTTGCCCCGAATATATCCTTTGTCGATGAGGTCGCGGATAAAATCTCCCATGCCGTATTCCGGCGTGGTCAGTTTGTATTCCTTATCCAATTCCGTCAGCCAGGACAGCGCTTCCTGCACATCGCCGGAAGTGTACAGCATGAGCTCCTGAAATATTTTAAAAAGCCGGTCGAAATTGCTTTCGTTCGGGTCGGCCTTGTAGTCTGAAAATCTAAAACCTATCATAAAAGGGCGTTCTTTTGTATAAGTTGATGTATTGCTTATGAAATCCAAATTTGGCCGAGCATAAAAAGCGCATCACATCTACCATCTTGTAACCCCCGAACTTCAGTCGGGGGCAAACGTATTCAGTTAACACATCTATCTTCTTTGCAGAACATCCACATCTACAACGAATTAGATGTGGATGTTCTGCAAAGAAGATAGATGTGAAAGTGGCCAAGATTGCTATACCACCGGTTAAAACCGGTGGTTACAAGATGTTAAATGTTTACACACGTTGCGTTTAGCGATATTGGGAATGTATATTTCTTCATGGCATCAAACCATACAAACAACAAACAAAGGAAACGGTTTAGTTTTACACGTATCTTATTCCTTCACCACCCGAATTGCTTCCTGCGAACCGCGCGCGGCCTTCAGCACGAATGTTTGTTCGGTCACGCCGTCCTTTACTTTAATAGAAGCGGTATTTGGCTCAGCCTTTCCAAAATCCTCCGCATAAACGATTAAGTAAGCCACGTTTTTATCCATCGTAATCAGGAATTCCTTTGGCTTTTTGGTCAACAGGATATTGCTGATCATTTTTTTATCATCAATGTACAATGAAATCACGTCGCCATCTTCAATTTGGTTATCCCAAACGGAAACATCAAGTTTGAAGTTTTTTACGGTAATGGTCTTGGCAACCGATACGGTACGCCCGCCGATGGAAACAGGAGCAGGCGGGTAGGCATCAGGCTGTGGAATCGGTTGGGTTTTCGTTGGTTTAATGGTCGGTTTTTTGGTAGTAGAACTGGCGGGTTTCGGCGGTTTCGCTTCAGCAATAACAGGCAGCGGCTCCTCATCGCAGGGCAGTTTGGCCGTTCCGCTAAAGCTGATGTCGAAACCAGGGCCGCTGGAAGAAACATTGCTCACCAAAATCACATATTTTTCCCCTTTTACCACTTTTAAAGGGGCCAGCCAGGTATTGTCGTCGGCATCACCGCAGCCTGCATCTTCGCTGGTGTCTTTTTCGCCATTTCGAAGGCCGGTTTTACCCATGCAACGGCTGCTTCCGGCATCACTTTCGGAATCGCCGGCCGCCATGCAACGCACAATTTGTTTTTGGGTGCAATCTCCATTGGCGGGCAATTTAAACACCACAAAATCAATATCATCCTGCGCGCGATGGGGCGTAATGGTAAACGTAAGCGAACCGCCTTGTTTGACCTCAAACTTGATCCAGGTCGAATTTTCCTCTGCCTGACCAAAGTTTTCGCCATTCATAAAACAAGCCACAAAATCGGCTTCTTTTCGGTCGGCGCCCTCACCCCCGGTATGATCGATGCTGTACGACTGTTTTTTACATATATCCATGGCCGTTACACAGTCCGCGTTTTTTTGCGCGCTTAAGTGTATGGCGGTCGACAACAAAACGCCTAAGATTGTATAGAATTTCATGCAATAAAAGTATTTAGGGTCATAAACGCACAAATGGACGTTTGCAGTTTAGCGCTGTCCTTAAATTTCGATGAACGGTTAAAATTCACCGTGAATCAATTGCTGCGCAGGATGGTTTCTATATCTTTCAGTAATTGTTTGCCTTCCGGAGAGAAGCGTGCGCTTACTTTTGAACCATTACGTTCTACCATAATAAAGGAAAAATTATCGGCCAGCACTTCATCCGGGTGGATGATGTAACCGGTATTGTCCTTGATTTGTTTGAAAAAATCGGTCAATTTCTGCATGTCGAGCACACTGGTAAAGCCGTCATCTTTGGTCACAACCTGCCAGCTTCCGTCGGCGTTTGGCGTAATTTGGAACAGGTTGAATTCTAAGTAACTGAAAAATTCAGGGTGGCCGTTTACAAAGCCAGGACTTTTGGCATAAATAACGGGAATTGCGCTTATTTTGGAGCCATCTGTAAGCGTAAGGTCGATTTTTTGCGCAAAATCCACACCGTCGGGGTTGTACAATACGCGTTGCGCGAGGGCGTCTGGCATCCGCAATTTGGCGAGGCCAACTTCATCAAAACCAATAAGTTTGTAGAGTTGTACGCGTTTGGCCGGATGCAGGCGCGAGTACACGTGAAACAACTCGTGGAACATCGTAGTGGTAAATGGATTGGTTTTGCGCGTTGCAAGTTCGTTTGCGGGCACAATAATCACATTGTCGCGGGTATAATACACGCCATCGCCGTAGTGGGCGCCTTTGGTTTTGATGATGATAAGGGTATCCGGGAAAATATCGGGCGCGACCTCGGCCACGGTTCTTTGGATCTTTTCCATCGCTTCTATGGTAAATTTCGACTCTTCTGCGGTGAAACTTGCCATATCGCTGCGCAAAAAATCTTTAAAAGCAGGCAGCATTTCAGCCCGGTTTGCTTGTTCCGGCAATGTTTTTTTCATTTGAATCGACATTTCAGAAGGCGTTACCAACTCAAAAAAATGGTCGCGGTAATCAACGGCAATGCGCTGGGCCGCCTGGGCGCTGTCGAGGAGCATCAGTAGTTTTCCGTTTGGCAGGCGCAGTTCTTTTACAGGTTGTTGGGCAGTGCAGGATAGAAATGCAAAAAGCAAAATAAACAAGCCGAATATTTGTTTCATGTCAATTGTTTTAAACGTTGGAAATACTGGTTTGTTTGGGAAATTGCAGGCCAAAAACAGTGCCTCCGCTTTCAGGACTGTTGATTGTCAACGAGATATGATGCAGTTGTAAAATACTTTGCACCAAAGATAAGCCGATACCGGTTCCTTTAATCTGCAAATGACGCGGACTTCGGAAAAAAGGCTCGAAAATGAGCGCCTGTTCTTCAAGCGGAATGCCTGGCCCGTCGTCTGCTACTTCCACTAAATGGTCGTGATCGGGCCTTAAATGTACCATAACGGAGGCTGTTTTGTTGCTTCCGTATTTGCAGGCATTGTCCATGAGGTTGATGAAGGCATTGCAGAGTAGCGCTTCATTGGCCGTCACAAACAAACTATCTTCTGTATCGGGTAAATTTTTTAAGTCAATCAGAATTTTATATTCCGAATTGCGCCGATGAAGGGTAGAACGCGCTTGCCAGAGCATTTCATCAATGCGGCAGGCGCTCATTTTGATGGCTTGCGGGTCGTTGTAAATGCGGGCCAATTGAAGCAGGTTTTCCTCAATGGCGTTAATCATCAGAATATCTTCCAACACACTTTGCAGCACATTTCGGTATTTATCCTGGTCGCGATCCTGTTGGAGCACCACTTCCAACTGTGTTTTGATGGCCGTGATGGGGTTTTTTAGTTCATGTGACACGTTTGAAAGGAACATACGTTGCATCCGAAAGGCTTGTTCCGCGCGGTCGAGCATCCGGTTGAAGGTTTCGGCTAAGCGCGCAATTTCATCCTGGTCTTTGCCTGCTGTCACGCGCCTGCTCAAATCGCTCGGATACAGGTCGTCTACCTGGTTAATAATGTCGGATACAGGCGCGAGCGCGCGGCCGGCGTAATACCAGCCCGAAACGGCAATTAAGGAAAGGCCAACAATAAAACTGAAAATCAGGATTTTACGCAAATCGTATAATTCATGCGGATCGCAATAGCCCTCCGAAACGACGACATACGGTTTACCGGGCGGCACCGTTATCAAAGTGCCGTAAGCAAAAAGGTTGTAATGCGTAAAACGGGTTTCGCCATGTTGATATGCGTCTTGCAAGGCTTTGGGCGAAACGGGCGCCGACTCCGGATGCAGGCTGAAAACCCGCTCAAAGGCATCATTGTAAATGCTGATATTATCGCGGTAGGGTAGGGAGTCATTTTCAGGAGCAGTCCATTGGTTGGGTAAAGGCGTGAGGCGGTCGGTTTGCTGCACCGCTGTTTGAACCGCCATTTCAGCCCTGGTTTTTAATCCCGCAAAGAAGGATTCCACCATGTTTTTTTGATACACCTCATATACAATCAACAGTACGCCTGCCAGGATACTGGCGGCAATCAGCAAAAACAATAAGGTAAGCCGGGTGCGGATTTGCATGAAACGTTAACATGACCTCGAGTTCAAGAAAGACCTAATCGAACAAACTTTGGTAATCGTTTTCTTCGCGCAAAATCTCTTTAGGCGGCTTGTTCAGATCAAGTGAAGGCGTTGATTGGGAAGATTTAGCATTTGTATCCACCAGCAGCGGACTTTCTTTTTCCCATTTTTCAAGCAATTGCAAGCCTTCTTCTTCAAACACGCCGTTTTGCAGGTCGATGGAAGCCATCAAATTGCGGCTGGTATCCATAAAACGCTCCATTTCACCCACTTTGCTGCTCACGTCGTTGGCCAAGGCTTCCAGCGCCTGATCGAACATGGCGCGCTGATCCGGGTTGCCGCTGATGATGCTCATGGCTGAATTGATGGCGCTGTGGCTGGCTTTGATGGCGTTGTATTCCTGCTCCTTCAAGGTTACCTGATCTTTGGTGTCTTCCAGTACGATTTCTGAGTTTTCGTACATTTTGTTCAAGATGCGGTACAGCACCTCCATTTTTTTGTACAACACATCGTATTTGGCGTTGGCATCTTGCAGGCGCCCGGCTTTGCGCGCGGCGAGCGTCATGTTTTTATCATCGTCCTTCTTTTTTGCCTGGTCGGCAATGGCCATATTTTTTTTGATTTCGGCCGCATTGCCGTCCATCGTACCTTTCAAGGTGCGCATTTGTCCGCGCAAGGCGCCGATTTGTTTGCTGAGATTGCGCAAGCTGTCTTCTAAACTTTCAATATAGGATTTCAGGATGGAAATCGGGTCAATGCGCACAAAAATGCCTGTAATCCAGCGCATTACGGATTGGTACATGTACCATACGAGGTTGCGCATTTTGGGGTCAAGTATGATATAAACGACCGCTGCCAAGGCTGCCAACATGCCTGAAAGGTACAGGGTGTTACGCGCCAAGTCTTGCAATAAAGGCAAAAACTTGTTGAACAGATAGAAGCCTCCAACGGCCAGGGCCACCAGGAAAAGCGTGCCAGTGACGCCTTCCGGTCGTTGCCAAAAAGATTTTGATTTAAAATCGTTCATAAAGACTTACAAGTTCTTGTGCATGGTTTCAATATCGCGTTCAATTTGCAGCAGCACCGATTGATGCGTGCGGTGAAATGCGGCTTTGGTCGTTTCTAATTTTTCCGTTTCTTTTTTAACGGTAATTTCCGATTGGTCAATTTGGGTCAAATATGCGGCGATTTCGTCTTGTAACCGAACGATTTCAAGTTTGTTTCGTTCAATCTGATCGCGTAATCTTTTCACTTCCTCCTGTCGACCGGTAATTTTGGTGGCATTTTGGTTTTCAAGCGCTTTATCAAACTGTTCTTTTTCTTTACCGATGATATCGCGGTAATAGGCCGCCGTTTCGATCAGTTTTTCTTTGGTAACGCCCACCGTCGCGGCGGTTGCATAAGCGCTTTTTTGCGCGGTCGCCTCATCGAGTTGCATTTGCATCAGCGTTACGACGGCGCGTTTGAACTCAAAATAATCAAAACCAGGCAGGTTGTTTTTTTCAATGGCATTGGTCAAGAATTCCAGGCTGCGATCGTCCTGTCCTTCGGCTGCAAAAAGAGATTTTGTGGTAACCATATATCGGGTGTTGTGAGCATTGTTGTTTAAATCTGCCGCAAAATTGCCGGCAGTTTGTGAGACCGCCAAAAAATGAGACGAAAGTGCAAAATTATCTGATAAATCAATCCGTCAAATCTCGCAATTCGCTGGAATGATCGTTTACATTTGCCAATAGAAATTAAATCGACGCATGGAGCCTGTAAAAATAAACCTCTATATTTCCTACGCCCCGGAAGACAGGCAGGAGTTGGAAAAATTGCTCGAATGGTTGTATCCGATGCAAGATGAGGTAAATATCTGGTTTTATGACCCGCCACCGCCTGATGATCCGCTCACCCTTCCCTGGCAGTTGCTTTTGTTTTGGTACCGACAGCCCGATCATTTAGAAGACTATAACCGAATTGTACAAGAACGCCTTGAACGGGCGCATATCTATTTGTTTATCACCAGTTATCGCTCGCTGATTAGTTCCTCGGTTGAATATGAAATTACCCGCGCCGTACAACGTTACGTTGAAATCGGGGATCGGTATTTGCGTATTTTCCCGGTGATTTTTCGGCCTTCGCAATGGAAAGACAAATCGCGTTTGGCGCATTTCAAGCCTTTGGGGCCGGGAAAGCCATTGTTGTCTATTCATCCGAAAGAAGAAGGTTTTATGGCCTTGTCGGAAGAATTAAACAAGGTAATCGCCGTACTGAAGCGCAATTTGAACGAATACCGGCAAATGTCGGCAAGCAGTGCCGTAACGACTCAATCTGCCGCACCTGATTTCGGCTACGACCCTGATTCGATTGAATTTGAGCCTAAAGCGGGGGTTAGTCCGCCAGAATGGTTAGGTTGGGTTATTTTAGCCGGCCTGTTGATTTACACCTTGTATGCAATAAGGCCACATGCTCCGGCGGGCGCTAATACCCGTTTTAAAAATGTAGAACCGCCAAGCGCGCGTCCGGTGGAATATCCGCGTGAAAACCCGCTGGCGCCGCCTACAGAAACGGCGCCATTTCCGGCACTTGAAGACACCACGCCTGCGCACAGGCACAGACATTGATTTTATAAAAAATTGTAAATGAAGCATATATTCCTGTTTTTGTCTCTGTTTTTTGCAATAGCCTGCTTACAAGCCCAGCAAGTAAAAGACACCCGCGCCTGGGACCAGCCACAGTCCTATAAACCAATGGTTTCACAAGGCGAATTTTTAGGCAATATACCGCCTTTGCGTACCCTGCCCCCTTTGATGACGCCGGCAATTCCGACCAAAAAAACATGGTCAAAAAGAAATTATTTTAGGAAAAACAAGCAAAACAACCCGACTCCTCAGCCGGTCAACGGCGATCCGCTGGTAAACGCGCAAGTAGCGGCACGCAGCGGCAACCCGCAAATTACGGAACTCCTGAATTTTGACGGTATCGGCGATTTGTCGGGTATTACGCCGCCCGACCCGACAGGAGATGTGGGTAAAAATCATTATGTGCAAATGGTGAATGCAAACGGCGGGGCATGGTTCCAGATTTGGGACAAACAGGGGCAATCGGTGTACGGCCCGGCGCTGACCAGTACGATTTGGTCGCAAGTGGGATCCGGGAGTATCGGCGACCCGATTATTCAGTACGACCAGGCGGCACAGCGTTGGTTGATGATGGAAATGCGCGGTTTTGGCGTAAATGACCTTCTCATTGCGGTTTCTGATAACAGCGACCCCACCGGCAGCTGGAAAGCCTTTTCTTTTCCGACGTACGGTTTTCCGGATTATCCAAAACTGTATATCTGGAACAATGCTTATTTTGTTACGATTAATGAAATTGCCGGCGGAAACCTCTGCTCCGGATATGCGCTTGAGCGCAGCGCTTTGTTGAACGGATCACCAAATTTTAAAACGTATCGTTTTCAAATGCCCAATTATCTGGGCATTCAGTACCAACCGGCGACGGGCGTGGATTGGGCAGGCGGACCGCCTCCACCTCCAGGTACGCCGGGGATGATTATGCGTGTGTACGATGATATTTGGGACGGCGGTACCGATCACCTTGAAATGTGGAAGGTAAATGTAGATTGGCAGGATACCACCCAAAGCAGCCTGGAAGGGCCTGAATTACTTTATCCTGCTTTTTTTGAAACAGCGGTTTGTAATTCCGGACTATTTAATTGCATAGAACAGCCGGATCCAACGGCGCCGAACATTACGGCGCTCGACGATATTATTATGTACAGCGCGCCATACCGCAATTTAGGCGACCATGAATCCATTGTGCTCAACCACGTGGTAGATGTTTCGGGCGTTGTCGGGCCGGGCGGCGACGCGGAGGTGCGCTGGTATGAATTGCGGCGAACCGGCGGCGGCCCTTGGGGGATTTACCAGCAAGGAACGTATGCGCCGGATGTGAAAACGAACCGTTTTATGGGCACCATTACGATGGATGACAAGGGAAATATAGGTTTGGGGTATTCCGTTTGCGATAATACCAATGTTTTTCCAGGTCTGCGCCTCACGGGCAGGCGCGTAGGCGACCCGCTGAACCAAATGACCATAGAAGAACATACGGTGGTGGACGGCCAAAAATCGCATGGCGATGAGCGCTGGGGCGATTACAGTTCAATGGTTGTAGACCCTGAAGACGGCAGAACGTTCTGGTTTACAGGCGAATATCAACCCTCGCAAGGGAATTGGGCGACGCGCATTACATCATTTTTAGTACGCCGCGACAGCAATGATATTTCGCCGATTAGCTTAGTTGGTCCGCAAGCTTCTGCAACGCTCGGCAATGCAGAAACGGTAAAAGTGGAAATTTTGAACAACGGAATTTTGTCTGCGAGCGGCATGAAAGTATCGCTTTATGCTGACGGCGCGCTGATTACAACCGATCCGGTGGCTTCGGTTATTGCGGCGGGCGAGACAAAGGTTCACACCTTTAGCGTACCGGTGCCGATGGGCGTAGTCGGCAAAACCTATAAACTGATGATGATTACCAATTGGCAATCAGACGGGTTTTCTAAAAACGACACCTTGCGCGCATCCGTGCGACACCTGACCTCAGACGATGCGCAAGCGGCCGGCCGGGTTGATTTTCCGGGCGTTATTTGTGGAAATTCGTATGGTTTATCCTTTTTGCTAAAAAATGCGGGTGAAGCGCCCTTGCAAAGCGCTAAAATAAACTGGAAAATTAACGGCCAGTCATACACGCAATACAACTGGACCGGCAATTTGGCGCCCGGCGCCAGCGATACGGTGTCTTTGCCGCTTACCGGTATCAACGACGGCTCGAATTTCTTTTACGCAAACACGTCTTCTCCAAACGGAGTGCAGGATCAGGATGTACACAATGACTCCACCTTTTTTAAATTTACCGGCAATTTGGACGGCACCTACATGGAGGCCCGCGCCAATACGGAATCGGGGGGTTTAAAAATGGAGTTACGCACCTTGTCTAATTCATTGGTTGCAACCCGCGAGTTTCAATCTATGGAAGACATTGGATACCCGGTATGCGCTGAAAACGGGACATGTTACAAATTGATTTTGACGGCTAAAACCTTGAAATGGAAAGGTCATTTCCGACTTTATGATATTTTTGGTAATATCCTGGCGGAGGCAACAGAAGCAAAAGTTGATAATACAGTGCAACCGATCAATGTATGTACGCCAACCCGTAAGCAAGTAGATGTTGGCCCTTTTAGTTTGTCAAGTCCGGTTTCAGGCCCCAATTTGGGCATAGCAGAACCGGTTAAGGTCATTGTACGGAATTTCGGCCTTACTGACCAGTCTAATATTGATGTGGCTTATCGTTTGGATGGCGGCCTTTGGCATACGGAAACAATACCAGGTGTATTACCGCCGGCGGCACAAGCCGAACACGTTTTTGCCACAACCGAAGATTTAAGCACCTTCGGGAGCGCCTATCAATTTGACATAAGGGCTACCGTACCAGGCGATCAATTGCCGACAAATGACCAGAAGCAAATCACAGTGTACCATCGCCCGGAACGGGATTTGGCCTTTAAATCTTTGAGCAGCGCGTTTGTTTGTTCCGACACGACCTCTATTCCCTTAAAATTGAGTTTCGAAAATCTCGGACAATCCGACATTAGCACCATGCGCCTGCAATACAGTTTGAACGGCTTGTTAAATGCCCCGTTTTCGCTTACGCCGGGCATTTCATCCGGCCAAAGTTATAACACAGATATTTCGATTTCCGGATCAAAATTTGGTTCAAATCAGCTCAAAATGTGGATTGTTGACGTGAACGACAAGGGCAAGGATTTTTCACAAGCCAACGACACGCTTGTGTTTAATTACGCTATTTACCCGGATGGATTTGGCATATATTGTTCTGTACTTACCGATACAAAGCCGGAAGAAACCTCGTGGGATATTGTTGATTTACAAGGAAATATCGTGGCATCACAAGGGCCATTTACGGCTGCAAATACATTTTATTCCAAAATCAGTTGCCTTAAAAAAGATCAATGCTATAAATTCCGGCTGCACGATAGCGGGCAAGACGGCATGAACGGGATGGTTCAAATTGAAACGGCGGATACTGCGGGTTTGATAAACGCCTATTTTGGAGGGAATTTTGGTTCTTTACTTGAAATACCATTTTGCGCCACCTCGCCCTGCGCCGGATTTACACTTGCCGCAGACGTGACATCTGCGACAGATGCGGGCGTTGCCAATGGTAGCATTACGGTGCAAACCACCGGCGGTAACCCGGATTTTATGTATTCGCTCGATGGCATTAATTTTCAGTCTTCTCCGGTCTTTAATGGCTTATTGGCAGGCAATTACACCATTTACACGATAGACGGAAGTCAATGCAAGACCCAATTATCGGTCACAATAGGCGTGCTGGTGGCTGCCAATGAGCCTAAATCGGCCCGCCAGTTGATGATTTCGCCCAACCCGACCCGTAATTTAGTTTGGGTTGAACTTCCGGCACGCGACCATGAAAAAAACGCCGATTGCTATTTATACGATCAAAGCGGAAAACTGATTCAAACCTTCAGAATGTCGCGCTGGGATGATCGTTTGCGTGGGATGTTTTCGTTGGAAAAATATCCTGTGGGCGTGTACATCCTAAAAGTGAGCGGTTTATCAGAAGGATACGGCGCACGAATTGTCAGACAGTAGCATTTAATATAACCAAACAAAAAAAGCAAGCGCGCAATTCAAACTTGGCACGGTTTTGATTCTAATAAAACCGAAAGGGCTAAAACATTTGATTGGTTAATTGTTTTCATGGTTATGTTGTAAGCCGTCCCGTCGAAAAGACTGGACGGCTTTTTTAATATCGAATATCGAACAGAAGAATAACGAATATCGAAGGGGGGCGTTGCGCTTGGTATCTGGAGATATTTAGCGCAATGTTTTCGTTTGTTATTCGATGTTCTTCTGTTCGATATTCACAATGCCCCCGTTCTGTTTAGGGGTTTTACATGCGCCATGTTGAATAGGGGGCGAAATTTATTCCGCCTAAATAAATATATTAACCACTGAAAATCAATATACTGTGTTTTGTTTTCGTAGGCGGAATAAATTCCGCCCTCCACGTAAGACTTTAAAAGTCGAACGGGGTGTTTGCATCCTGCACCCTAAAATGCCCGGCGCAACGCCCCCATTCGATATTCGATATTCATCTGTTCGATATTCGATATTCGATATTCATTCGATATTCACTCGATATTCACCTCCGTTTCCAGGCGGATCCCGAAGGTTTGGGCAACCGAATCAATAATGGCGTACGCTAAGTTTTTGACCTCTTCACCGGTAGCGCCGCCGTAATTGACAAGCACAAGCGCTTGTTTTTCATAAGAACCGGTATTTCCGACCCGCTTCCCTTTCCAGCCGCATTGTTCAATCAGCCAGCCGGCGGGGATTTTTACGCGGCCGTCGGGTAAATCGTATGATATAATGTTGGGATACAGCGGTTTAAGTCGATCCAATACACTGCGTTCTACTTCCGGGTTTTTAAAAAAACTGCCGCAATTGCCGATTTTGGCGGGATCGGGAAGTTTTGAAGACCTGATTTGGACGACGGCGCGGCTCACTTCTGCGATACCAACCGATTGCACGTGCATCTGTTCTAAGGTGCGCTGAATATCGCCGTAAGAAGTATTAAGTTTGTGTTTACCGATTGTTAGGGAAAACGTAACCGCCGTGATGCAGTATTTGCCTTTTGCTTCCCGCTTGAACACACTGTCGCGGTAGCCGAAACGGCACTGCGCTGCATTGAAATGCCGGATTTTTCCGGTTTCAAGTTCGACGGCTTCCAGGTTTACAAAAACATCTTTTAGTTCCACGCCGTAAGCGCCGATGTTTTGAACCGGTGCGGCGCCTACCGTACCTGGAATCAGGCTCAGGTTTTCCACGCCGCCGAGGTTGCGCTCTACCGCCCAGCACACGAAATCATGCCAAACAACGCCGCCGCCTGCTTTTACCCATACCTTGTTTTTAAATCTTCGAGTGATTTCGATGCCTTTAATCGCATTTTGAACGACTAAACCGCTCGGATGATGCGTGAACAAGATATTACTGCCGCCACCCAAAATCAGAATCGGATTGATTCGGTTTCGCAAAACCTGCCGAAGTTCTTCTGTTGAGTGAACCTCTACAAAATAGGCTGCCTTCGCATCAATTCCAAAGGTATTTAAGGAAAGTAGGGAATAGTCTTGTTTAAACTGCATACCGGGAACAACTACATTTTGAAAGGCGTAAAGGTATTGAATATCGAACAGATGAATATCGAAGATCAAATTTCGAGCAGGGGGCTTGTGCTGGATTGCCGTACAATACCAGGCAATCTTTTGTTAAGTTATCGTAAAATGTAGGAGCATCCACCCCATTTGATGTTTGTTATTCATCGACTACACTTTTATGTAGTCTGTTTTTCACCAGAAAACCCTTATATTTGTTGTCGCAAATGAAGTAGTTAAGGCTTACTCCGCATCTAAATATGGTGCAATAGGCTTATTAGCATTAGGATACGCTTGAACAAGTATTTAATCCCTGGGATTTTATTCCCGACGTAGTGGCTTGCCGGTAAAGTCAACGTCTCAAGATCGATTTTATGAAATTAAAACATTACGCTACCTTTATTGCACTTTGTGCAATGCCTATCTTTCTGTTTGCGCAGCAAGAGCCGATGTACACTCGGTACATGTTTAACAAAATCTTGTTCAATCCTGCCTGCGCGGGTTCAGACAATCATTTATCCGTTAATTTAACGCACCGTCGACAATGGACAGGGATTGAAGGCGCGCCCGTTACCCAGGCCCTTACCGTACACACGCCGATGCGCCAGCCAAAAGTGGGCCTTGGTTTGAGTATTGTAAAAGACAAGATCGGCCCAACGGAAATGTACGACGTTAATGTTGCTTATGCCTACCGGATGAACGTGGGCGTCAATATGAAACTTTCAATCGGGCTGTCAACCGGTTTTACCAACTGGCACGCTGATTGGTTTAATATTGACCTTGAGAACAACACAGATGAGGTTTTTCAACACAATATCACGCGCTGGTTTCCTAATTTTGGAGCAGGCATATACCTGTCGAATGATCGGTTTTATGCCGGGATCGGGTGCCCGCGTTTGGTGGAACACGATTTGCGCAAAACGAGCAAAGGACAGACTCCGGTTTCCGGCAGCCTTTATCGGAATCTTTACGCTACCACTGGGATCATTTATCCTCTCGGAGCCGGCGGTGTTGTGTTTCGTCCGAGTGTGCTGGTTAAAACCCTTAGTCCGGGCAGTCAGTATTATGGCGCGTCGCGACAGTTAAAAATTGGAACACCCACGGAATTTGACCTTGATGGTTCTTTTTTTATACAGGAAACTGTTTGGCTGGGCATGGCTTATCGAGCCGCCGTTTCAAAGCAATATACCTCCAGTGAGTCCATCGACTTTTCCGCAACCTGGTACCTGCGCAACGGTATCCGGGTGGGTGGTTCGTACGATTTTTTACTCAGCAAATTGCGCAAATTCAGTGGCGGTTCCTTTGAATTAATGGCCGGTTATGAATTTGACATAAAGGTCAGAAGGGTCGCCTCTCCGCGTTATTTTTAATTTAATCCTGCTTACAAATTGTATACTCAATGAAATTCCTTAGCACTACTATCCTGTGTTTTATTCTGTGCTCCAGCGCTGTTTATGCCCAAAATGTCCGTCTTCGATTGGCCGGGGAGGCCATGCGGGAACTTGATTACATGACGGCTATTGTGATGTACCAGCAAATTTTGCAACAAGAAGATAACATGGAAGCCAAAATAAACCTGGCAGAATGTTACCGTAAAATAAATGATACGGATAATGCGGAATACTGGTACGGCCAGGTGGTCCGGTTGCCCAATCCGAAACCTTTGTACAAATTATACTATGGCATGATGTTGCAAGCCAATGGCAAAAACGCCTTGGCGAAATCATGGTTTCAGCAATATCTGACGGATAATCCCGGCGACGCGCGCGCGCAATACTTGTTCAAAGCGTGTGATCTGGAGCAGGAACTGAAAAATAAAAACCGCGATGTATATGTGGTGAATGCGATGCCTTTTAACTCCAATCTGGATGATTTTAGTCCTACGATTATCGGCAACAGCATCGTGTTTGCCAGCGACCGCGACCGGGGAACGCTGATTAAGCGCACGAGCATGTGGACGGGCAATCCTTTTTCGGATTTATACATTGCCCCTTTTCAAAAAGCGGGACTTTCGCCGGGTGATTTTGTGTTTAAAACGCCGGAAAAGTTCTCTAAAGACCTGAATACCAAGTACAACGAGGCCGCAGTAGCCATTTCTCCTGATTCGCAAACCATCTATTTTACGCGCAATAATTACCTTGACGGCAAATTGGGCCGCAGTGAAGACGGGTTGGTTAAACTAAAAATATACACCGCCCGCAAAGAGGCGACCGGGAAATGGGGCGATATTAAAAGCCTGCCTTTTAATTCAGATGAGTATTACACCGCATTTCCAAGTTTGAGCGCCGATGGCAAGCATCTTTATTTTTCCAGCAATATGCCCGGCGGCTACGGCGGGATGGACTTGTACGTGAGCAACAACGAAGGTGGAACCTGGGGGCCGGCCATAAACCTTGGGCCAATTGTGAACACTGAGGGCAACGAGATTTTTCCATTTATTACGCCGGATAACCGCCTGTATTTTGCCTCCAACGGTCAGATTGGTTTAGGCGGATTAGATATTTTTTACACTACCTCCAACGGCAAACAGGATGAGTGGAACCTGCCGGTGAACCTCGGTAGTCCGATTAATTCCAACCACGATGATTTTGCCATTACATTTGGCGGCGACCTGTCGTGGGGCTTTTTTACTTCCGACCGGGATGGCGGTGTGGGCCGCGACGATGTGTACGGGTTTCAAAAATTTGCCTTGCCGGTTGAAATTGTGGTTTCGGATGCAACGACCAAAGCACCCATGAGCGGGGTAGCGGTCACAAACGGCAAATCGAACCTGACATTTACCAGCGGAAAAGACGGAAAAGTGGCCTTTGACATGCGATATGCCGAGTGCGCCGATTTTAGTGTGTCAAAAAAAGGCTATGAATCGACGCAGAAACGGGTTTGTGTGGATTCGACAAACACCGGGAAAATAACCCGCGTGGAAGTGCAAATTCAGAAACAGGCAAATTTTATGGTACAAGGGATGGTGTTTGACATGACGGATGGTTTGCCCGCCGACGAAGCCAGTATTATGCTGTTGAATGATTGCGGCAAACCCATTCCGGAAGCCATACAAACAAGCAGCGACGGGCGCTATAAATTCAAATTAGACAAGGATTGCTGTTACACCGTCCGGGCGGTGCATGATGGTTATATTGCCGGGGTTTCGGAACAGATTTGTACCCGAAATTTATCGAACAGCAACATTTTTAAAGTAAATTTGAACTTGCAGCCTTACCGGGAGACCAGCGGAACGGCTGCAAATGCGAAAAAAGCGAAAAATGCCTTCGATTCGGCCCCGCATTACAACACCTTGAGTGGTTTATACGAAAATGCCGACGGTTCGCCTGCGAGTTTTGAAATGGGCGAAGGCGTGGTGGTGAAAAGCGGGGTTATGTTTGACAACGGAACGCCGGTAAAACCGGAAAAGATGGGCTGGACGCAAAATGCTTCGGGTTTTTTGATAAATTTGTACTACGATTTTAACCAAATCGGCGTAAGCGGAGCCTCGCAACCCGAATTAGAGCGATTATTCCGTACCTTGCATGATAACCCGGAATTGCAAATTGAAATCGCCTCGCATACGGACGCGCGCGGGTCGGATGATTATAACTTGCAATTGTCGCAGCAACGGGCAGAGGCAGTGGTGCGCTGGCTGATTGAAAAAGGCATTGATGCAAACCGGCTTTCGGCGCGCGGTTACGGTGAAACCCAACCGGTGAACCATTGCGTAAATGATGTCAACTGCACCGAAACGGAACACCAGATGAACCGCCGCACGGAATTTCGCATTCTGGGAAAAGGTGGTAATACGATTTCCAAACCCAAACAGGGCGTAAAAGTGGCGCCCTGCGAAGGTTGCCCATTTTAAACTAATATTATGGCATCTGACGATTCGTCTGAAAAATCACACGCAGAGCGGCTGGTGGAGCAGTCGGCAAAACACCTTGACACCCGTTGGCAATATTATTCCATTATCGCAACAGAAAGGATATCCGAAGGGGTTTCAAGCGCAGTAAGGGTTGTCGCAGTAGCCGTCTCTTTACTCATGATTTTTTTCTTTTTCAGCATGGGTTTTGCCTTTTGGCTGGGCGAACGCATTGGCAGCGTTGCCGGCGGTTTTGCCTTGGCGGGACTGTTGTTCGTTCCCGGCGCCGTGCTGTCTTATATGTTTGTGAAACCATTCGTTCGCACAAAAATCCTGGAAAGTTTCCTTCAACATGACGATACTACTCAAAATAAAGAAGGACATTCGTAGTCAGGCCGAACTCCAGCGCCGTAAAGCCGAATTAAAGGCTCAGATGGATCGGGAGTTTGTTGAAATTCAGGAGACTATGAAATTGGTTCGCGAAGATCTGAAGCCAATTAATGTGGTGAAAGCCGCATTAAACTCCTTCTTAGGCCGCGACAATCATCAGGCCAACGCCAATACGGATATGATTTCTGAGGAAATTGGGAAGCGTATCGGCCGATTCCAAGGCCCGATCCGGATCGTTACCAATGTGTTGGTGCGTGATCCTAAAATCGCATTCATGCTCAAAACGGTTGGGCCGATTATCTTGGCAATGGGGCCTAAACTCGCCGAAAAAGCGGGCGATGCTTTACCCCGGCGCTCTGAAGTGTACGGCAACTTGCGTCAAAGGATCGCCGGTTTGCGCAAACGCCTTCGCCGTACAAAAACAAAAAACTTACCCGCCGCAACACCTGAAATCAACGATGTTTCTGAAATGGATGATTTTTCCGAAATCAACGACATGCCAATTTACTAAATCGCCGCTGTATGCAACAAAAAAGGAGTTTACTTGAAGTCTTGGCGGCCATTGCACTGATCGGCGGCGCTTTGTATTTTGTGCTTTACACCGAACGCGGCCAACGCTGGTTGGATCGGGTTTTGGACACAGCAATGGATTCGTTGGATGCGGTGCTGGCTTCGTTGGAAGAGGAATTGGCGGAAGCCCCAACCCCTAACCCCTAAAGGGGGATTGATTGGAAAAATGCATTAATCCAAGCCTTCTTTGCGATCAATCCCCCTTCAGGG
>JBAXTB010000689.1:0-1618 GCA_037130425.1 Bacteroidota bacterium | reverse complement strand
CCTGCAATACTTACGACCCCAAAAAAGATGACAAGCGATACGATCATGGTCCAGATCGGAAAACGCAGGGCAACATTCAACAGGCGCGCATACGAATTGGAAATCAACCATTTCAAACCGCGTAAAAAGAAGTTGCCGCGCGGGTCTTCGTGATTAGACAATATACGGCTGCCCAAAAACGGCACAATCGTAAGCGACACAAACAAGGAGGCTAATACCGTGCAAACCACCGCCATCGGCAAACTGCGGATAAAATCGCCGGATGCTTCTGGCAGGAAAATGAGCGGCAAAAACGCCAGCAACAAGGTCGCCGTGCAGCCCAATACCGCCAGGCCGATTTGTTGGGTGGCTTTAATGGCTGCATCCCGCCTGTTATGTCCTTCCCGCAGCCATCGTTCAATATTTTCAACGACCACAATACTGTCGTCTACTAAGATACCAAGTGCGATGATTAAGCCAACAATACTCAACTGGTTCAGCGAATATCCGAGTTTGTCCAAGGCAAACAAACCAATGGCGATTGACAATGGAATGGAAATCATCACCACAAGGGAGGCGCGCCAGCCCAAGGGCAACAAGGTCAACAGCACCAACAAAATGGCAATGGAAAAGTCTTTCACAAAGCGACTCAGGCGTTTTTGCACAGAATCGTCCTGGTCAAACACCTTTTGGAAATCCATGCTATTGGGAAGTCCGGCTTTAAATGTGTTGATGGTCTGGTTTACTTCTTTTCCTACCTCCGTGATATTTTGGCCGTTTTTCATTTTTGCCGTTACAAAAACGCAGCGGGTACCGTTTAATCGAGTGATGTGCCGAGGTTCTTCGTATGCAAAATCCACGGCCGCTAAGTCCTTGAGATACACAATTTTACCACCGTTGGCAAATACCACTGTGTTGCGCACTTCATCAATATTTTCATAATCGCCGCTGGTTTCTACAAAAAACTGCCGCTCGCCTGTGTTTACAGAACCGCCTGGAATCGACAGGTTTTCACTTTGTAAAGCACCCAAAACACGATTTACAGGAATTCCTTCAGAGGCCATTTTTGCCAGATTCAGGCTGATCCGCACTTCTTTTTTAGGAAAACCCCAAGTATCAGCGCCTTTGATGCCCGGTATTTTTTCAAGGCGCTCTTCAAGATCCTCGGCTTCCTTGCGCAATTGTTCCCAGGACGCATTTTCTGAAATGATGGCCATTTGCATCATCGCTACATCGGAAGCGGAAAACTTCTGAACTTCCACCCGGTACAGGTCGCTTGGCAGGTCGGCCCGCAGCGAATTGATTTCACGGGTAACTTCCTCGTATTTTCTATCGGGATCATTGCCGTGTTTGAACTCAATGGTGAGGGCCATGATGCCGTTGGCGGAGTAGGAGCGCATCCGGTCGATGTTTTCCAGGGCACCCAATTTGGCCTCCACTTTATCGGTGATTTTATCTTCTACTTCGGACGGCCCGGCGCCCGGCCAAACGATGATGATGCTGTAACCCGGCGCCTCAAACTTGGGGTCTTCTGCGCGCGGCATGTTAAGCAGGGAGCCAATACCAAGGGCCATCACAGCCAGAAATATGATAAAGGTAAATTGGCTGTTTTTAACGGAAAATTCTGTGATACGCATTG
>JBAXTB010000688.1:0-1619 GCA_037130425.1 Bacteroidota bacterium | reverse complement strand
CCCTCCCTCAATGTTTCCAAAACATACTCAATTTCTGCTTTCGTAACCACCAGCGCGGGTTTCAGGTTCAAAATATTTCCCTGAATTAATTTGAATGAAACGCCGCGTTGCAAACAAAATTCCATGAGTTGATGCGCTTCCTGGGTAGCGCGTTCTTTGGTAGTCGGGTCTTTCACTAAATCGACGGCCAGATTTAAGCCCAATCCACTGACATGCCCGATGGTTTCAAATTCGTCCTGAAGCACCTCTAAGCCAGATTTGAAAAATGCTCCCAAGGTTTCAGCGTGTTGCACAAGTTGCTGATTTTCAACAAAATCAATCACAGCCTTTGAAACTGCGCAACAAAGCGGATTTTTCTCATGCGTATAATGTCCGATAGAGCGATGGTCGATCACATTCAATTCGGAACGGCCGATGATCCCGGCAAAAGGCAACACGCCGCCGCCAAAGCCCTTCCCTACCACAATAATATCCGGACTGACGAAATGCTCAGATGCAAACATGCGTCCAGTGCGCCCAAATGCCGTATAAATTTCATCAAAAATTAAAAGTGCGCCGTTTGCTGCACAAAGCGCTTTTACGCGTTCCCAATAAGTGCGGGTCGGCACGGTTGAGTTGAAGAATATCGGTTCGGAAACGAGTGCGGCAATATCCGGGTTGTACATAAATTGCAATTCCAATTGCCGAATATATTCGTCGTCAATTTGTTCCTGATCCGTCCAGCCCCAGGGATTGCGGTAATAATCGGGCAATTCCAAATGAATCGCGCCCGGCATCATTGGGCCTAAGCCTTCCCGAAAATGCGGGTCGGCGCCAATGGAAACCGCCTGAAAGCCCGCTCCGTGAAAGGTGCCATAATAAGACAGGGTTTTCCACTTGCCGGTATAATGTTTGGCCAACATGGTCGCCATTTCAATCGCCTCTGAGCCGCCGGGGCAAAACAGCACACGATCCAGTCCCGCCGGTGCGATGGCTGCTAATTTTTCAGCCAACAACACGGCCGGCAAATTGGTAAACCGACGCGGGGCAAACGTGAGCGCTTCGTCCATCTGGCGGCGCATGGCTTCCAGCACCGCCGGATTGTTGTAGCCAACTGTATGCACCCCGTTTCCGTGTAAATCCAAATATTGATTGCCGGCCGTATCGTATATATAAGCCCCTTCCGCTCTGTCGATTGCATTAAAAACGGGTGTAGAAAGCGTTTGATGATAAAAAACGGCGCTGTCCCGCTCGATCAGCGCGCGCGTGGGCGCGTCGTTGCCTGCATCGTGTTTTAACAATCGAATGTTTTCGCCTTGGTTGACAGCCTGTTTCATGGAATGCTTGGTTTGGTTTGCTTTGCGGGGCGAAGGTACAATCTGCTGCTTTAAATCAGGCGTCGGCTTGGATTAGGATTTAGATTTTCCGTTTATGCGAGGGGATGGGACACAGATGACGCAGACCCTTTCAGGGCGCAGATTTAAAAGGATTTTTCCGATTGAGAGGGGGGACACAATGACACGGCCCTGCGAGCACGGATTTAAAAGGATTTCGAGAGCAAATCCATTGCCCTGGAAACATAATCGCCTTGGTTGTCCAATCTTTTTTGCCATTCAAAAGGTTTAATCCAAATCCTTTTT
>JBAXTB010000687.1:0-1622 GCA_037130425.1 Bacteroidota bacterium | reverse complement strand
ACCTTGCGTTCGCCGGGCAGCAAATCGAAATAATTGTCGGAAAAGACACCCTCCGCGCTCGTACTCAAGCACACATTTTTGGCTAACCGGCCGCTTTCCAGCACAAGTTGGTAGCCGTCAGTTACCTTTTCAACCTTGATGTTCACGCGGGTGCGCGAAAGGTTTAGGCTCTTTGGCGGCACAAGGTAATACAAGCGCCGACTCAACAACGCGCCTTCCGTCGAACGCAACACGAATTCCACCACGCTGTTTTCCGCTTTATGTTTGCTTAGTACGGTTTTTACATTTCCTTGCCAAATAACGCGACTGGAATCGGGCGTCAAATGAATATCCAATTTTGTCACATCGCTTAATACAGCGCCATCAAAACTCAACGCGCGTACTTGCAAATTGGCTTTTACCGTATCCGGCAAATCCGAAACGCCGTACAATTTAATCATATCGTCTTCCAAGATCGGCAGCACCGCCACCGGGCGATAGGCTTCCTTGGCGTAGTATTGCAGGGCTTTCCAGCGGCCGTAATAGTCGATGCTCGACCAGGACGCCACGGGCCACACGTCATTGAGTTGCCAGTACAAAGTGCCCATACAATAAGGTTTGTTGCGGCGGTGCGCCTCAATACCCGTGCGCATACCTTCTGCTTGCAAAAGTTGGCTCACGTACACGAAATCTTCAAATTTGGTCGTCGGCCGGTAATCGCGTTTCATGTATTCGGCAATCAAGGCATTGCCGCGCGGGTGTTTCTGGTGTAACAGCATCACTTTGGTTTCCAGCTGGCGGTCTTCCGGCAAGGTAAACGACTCAATCGTGCGCCATTCCGGGAAGGACTGGAAACCGTATTCGCTCATAAAGCGCGGCACTTTTTTGTTAAAGATGCTGAAAGGCTCTTCATCGTGCCAAACGCCCCAATAGTGCGAATCGCCTTCTGTCAGGCTTTTTGCATTGCCGCGACCAAAACGGGGCGAACTTTCCCAATAGGGTACGCCCGCGCCGAGGTTATTGACAAAAGTGCCCAATAAATCAACAAACAGCGTATTGTAATCGCGCCAAAGTTGCGCGCGTTGGGCTTCGTTAAATTGCATTTGCCAGCCCCAGTTATGCCAGGCTTCGTTGTTTTCGTTGTTGCCGCACCACAGCGAAATACAAGGGTGTTGGCGCAGGCGTTCAATTTGTTCTTTGGCTTCAGCGGCGGCAGTTTTCAGGAACCGGCCATTGCTGGGGTATAGCGCACAGGCGTACATGAAGTCCTGCCAAACCATAATGCCCCGTGCATCGCAGAGTTGGTAAAACAGGTCGTCTTCATAAATCCCGCCGCCCCATACGCGCAACATGTTCATATTGGACGATACTGCGTCGTCGAGCAGTCTTTTGTAATGATCTGGCGGCACCCGGTCCTGAAACATATCTTGCGGGATGTAATTGGCGCCCTTCGCAAAAACCGGTTTACCGTTGAGTTTGAAATAAAAGGTCTCGCCCGCAGCGTCTTTATCAGTCACTAATTCAATGGTGCGGATACCCACGCGTACATCGGCTTTTTCAAGAATCTTGGCGCCGCGTTTGATTTCAAAAGAAAAATCGTACAAATTCGGATTGCCCATGCCGTTGCACCACCAAAGCCGCGG
>JBAXTB010000686.1:0-1636 GCA_037130425.1 Bacteroidota bacterium | reverse complement strand
TTCAAATCATCAAAACTCCAAAATTGGTTTTGCAAACCTCTGTGAGTTAAGTATACATTGCCAATAATCTCATTGCCAACTCAACGGTGGAGGAAGTGTTGGACATCACGCCCGAATTTTACGTGGCAACAGTCGTTAATCCTACAGCGGCCCAAAAATACCAGTGCGGAACGCGCAAAGGGCGAATGCGGCATTTTGATATTGCCAACAGTACCACTACTTCCAACACCAACCTCAATGGTTGCGGCAGTTTTCAGTTGGTCAACCGGTGAAACAATTCAAAACAGTAACGGTTTAAAAGCCGGCAAGTATAAAGTCGTGGTGACGGATGCCAAAGGATGCTCCGTTGTCGACAGTATTTCACTTTCCAATCCTCCGTTGTTGGCTTTAACAGCCAAGGGCGATGTGGTGTGCGAAGGCGATACTATCCAACTTTCGGCTACCTTCGAAGCGGGAGAAAATAGTAGCTGGACGGGGCCTGCGAACTTTACTTCGACACAAACTAATCCGTTCATTGCCAATGCTCAGCTTGCTCAGCAAGGACGGTACATTGCAACCGTTAGCAAAGGAGGTTGTACCCAAACAGATACGGTTCAGGTCGTTGTCAAAACACGCCCAACGCTTCAGGTGGTCTTGGTGAGTTGTGTTTCCAATTCGTATTCGGTACGTGTTCAGGTATCGTCCTCGGCTACCTTCAGTTCCAATGAAGGCACCGTGACCAACGAAGGAAACAATACCTATTTCGTTCAGGCGATTCCAAACAACAAAATTGCGACCTTAAAGGTGGTGAATGCGGCCGGTTGTGAATTGATTCAGAAAATTGACCGAACCATCTGCGATGCCAACCCGCCGCAACCCTGTGCCAATAATCCCGCAGGGCCAAATGCGATTTTGTGCGAACCCTCAGTGACGCATTCCTTGCCCAAGCCTACCAACGGACGGTATTGGGTAGCGTCGGCTTCCAATCCTACTTCAGCGTCTGCCGATACAACCGGATTAGTGACGGGCCTGACTCAAAATGGGGTGTACCATTTTATCCTGATTCTCACCTTTTGAAAATTGCGCAGACACAGTTACCGTTACCCGTCGGGCAGCGCCTCGTTACAGCGTATCGGCATCGTCGGCTACCTGTGCCGGAGACAGTACTTATCAGGACGGATTTATTCAATTAACCGGATTTGATGCCAATGCCGGTTTTGGATTGACCTTGGGTACTCAATACGATGCATCAACAAAGGCACAGCCCATTCCGGTCGATGGTAAGATTTTGAAAAATGCGGTGAATCCACCAACTGATCAGACCTATACCGTACGCGTGTTTGCAGAAAATGGTTGTTTTATGGATAAGACCGTAGTGTTGAAACACGTTGTTTGTCAATGTGCTCCGCTTCCCTGCGTTCCACTCAAAATGAAGCTTAAAAAGAAGAGATAAAGAGGTTAGATTCTCTGATAATTTTTGTGGATTTATTCAACCATCGCGTTGCGGGGCCCGCACGGCGAACCGATAAGAAGTATAAGATTATATGATTTGTAAATGCCTGAAAAACAAAATCTTATATTTACTTATATGCCTAATATGGTTGGGTGTACGAATGTATGCAGGATTGCTTCCTAAGCGGCCATTCTGACCAATTGA
>JBAXTB010000685.1:0-1638 GCA_037130425.1 Bacteroidota bacterium | reverse complement strand
AAGGTCACGTGAGCGCTTTCATCATGCTCTGAAATACCAGCAATGACGCTACGACATCTCAAAACAAAGGTCACGTGAGCGCTTCCGTTCAGAGATGTCACCTTCTCGTGCCTCGAAGATGACACCTCTTCACTGCCGTTCACGACAATAGACTGGCCGCCACTCACCAATTATACCCTGCCACCGCCGCAATGCCCGCCGTTTCCGTGCGTAGGCGCGCGGCCCCAAGGCTAACGGCTTCAAACCCGTGTTGGAGCGCAAGGGCCACTTCTTCCGGACTAAAATCGCCTTCAGGGCCAATCAAAATCAGGACGTCAAGTTGGGGGTTTATGGTTGCTTTGAGGTGCGGAACCGGCGCATCGGAGCACCAGGCGATGCGCTTTTGGGCTTCCGTCGCTTTGGGGATCAATTGTTGAAACGGCGTAAGCGGGTTGAGTTGCGGCAACCAGGCCCGCAGCGATTGTTTCATGGCCGACACCACCACTTTTTCAAGCCGATCCTGGCGTAGGGTGTTGCGTTCGGAACGTTTGCAAAGCAGGGGCGTAACGGTGTCCACACCCAGTTCCACGGCTTTTTCCAAAAACCATTCGAAACGCTCCATTTGTTTGGTGGGCGCAATGGCGACGTGCAATCGGGCCGGACGTTCAAGCGGCGCTTCGGTGGTGGATAAGACGCGGGCAACGGCTTGTTTTTTACCCAATTCCGTTAATTCCGTGTCGTAAAAATGCCCCTTGCCGTCGGTCAGGTAAAGACGGTCACCGATCTTGTGCCGGAGCACAGTCATCAGGTGCCGGCTTTCTTCTTCGTCGAAGCGGGCAAATCCGTTGGCAATATCGGTGCTGTAAAACATGACCAGGATTAAAAGGGATTTAAAGATTTGCAGGATGAAATAAATTGATTTTCAAAGAGTTATCGGGTTTTTGTTTGCAGAATTCCTTTACATTGGATAGAATTACGGTTCAAAAAAGCCAACGCTGGCGCCTACCCATTCCTTGCCTTTGTTGTAGCGCACACCCACCATTTCGCCTTTACTCATGCGAATCAGGTTGTTGACCAAGCGCGGTTTTTCCCAGTTTTTACTCCAAAGGATCATCATGCGGATTTCGCATTTTGACGGCTCGTCCGGATCAATGGTTTCAATGGCCGGCACGTATTCCACCTTGCGCTGGAGGATGTAATTAGACGGGTCGTCCACACTTTCCACGTCCTCGCGGGTGATGTTGATTTTTACGCCTTGGCCGGAAAATGAAAACAAGGGTTTGAGTACCCAGTTTTCAAGGTCGGTCGGGATGGAGGTCAGTTCGTGTACAAAGCGCGTTTCAGGCACAAACGCCGAGTTCATAAACGGCAGCGTGTGTTTGCTGATGCGGAAAAACCAGTTCGGATGGCCCACCCATTCGGCGTTAACCTCCGTGGTCATATCCCATTCGCGGGGAAGGTCGTCGCGTTTTTCTAATTCGTCAAAAATGATGCGGTTATAAATGCGGTGAATGGGCACTTTGCGGCCGTTTTCATCCAAATAGTGCAAATCGCGGCCTTCGCGTTTTACCTTGCTCAGGCATAATACTTTGATGCCCAAATATTTAGCGCTGCCCCAAAAGTCGATGCGCGTGTTTTGTTTTTCCGGTTCAATTTCCA
>JBAXTB010000684.1:0-1640 GCA_037130425.1 Bacteroidota bacterium | reverse complement strand
AAAGCGCCAAACGCGCGCCGGAAAGCAGGGTCGACATGATTTCCCAAACCGAGGCATCAAATGTGTAGGCAGCAAATTGCAGCACCGCATCGCCGGTTTGAAGGCCGAAATAGTCGATTTGCCATAGCGCTAAGTTGACAACGCCCGCGTGTTCGACCATGACGCCTTTCGGCTGTCCGGTAGAGCCGGACGTGTAAATAATATAGGCTAAATCATGAGGTTTGTTGATCGAATTTGGATTTGCAAGAGGTTGGTTTTGTGCAAACCCTGTAGTAATATTTACAATTTCCAATCCCGGCAATGCAGTTTGGAAATGTAATCCAGACGAATGTGTGGAATCATCTGTGAGCAGGACTTTCGCGCGGCTATCTTGCAGCATAAAGGTCGCGCGGACGGGTGGCGCGTCCGTTGAGATCGGCAGATATGCCGCACCAGATTTTAAAACAGCCATGATCGAGATGATCATCCATTCACTCCGCTCCAACTGCAATGCCACAATATCACCCGATTGGATGTTATGTATATCCCGTAGATAATTCGCTAATTGATTTGATTGTTCGTTCAATTCCCGATAACTCAAGGTGCGCGTTCCGAATACGAGCGCCGTTTGATCCGGCGTTTTTGCTACCTGTTCCTCAAATAATTGTACAATGGTTTTGTCACTTGGATAATCCGTGGCCGTGTTATTAAAATCGAGCAGCACTTGTTCCCGCTCCTGTTCCGGCAACAAATTCAAGCCTTCGATGGGGCTTGCAGGATCAAGCAACGCACTGTTCATTAGCGTAAGCAAATGCTCCGCCAGCCGCGTAATTCGGTCGCTTTTGAATAAATCGGTGTTATATTCCAGACCCATTAACAGCCCGTCGGCAGTTTCCGCAAAATTGAATGTCAGGTCAAATTTGCTGACCACTGTTTCTGCCCCTTCTACCGAAAGCGCTACATCTCCAAATCGCAATTCCGACTGCTCATTGTTTTGCAGCACCAACAGCACGTCAAACACCGCCGAGCGACTCAAATCGCGCGGCAAATCCAGATCCTCCACCAAGCGGTCAAACGGATATGCTTCATGTTCAAATGCAGATAAAGTGTTGATTTTCACTGCATTTAGCAACGTTTTAAAACTTTCTTCGCCCCGCAAACGGTTGCGCAGCACCACCGTATTGACATAAAACCCGATTTGATCGTACAAATCCGGGTGAATACGACCCGCTACCGGCGTTCCGATCAAAATATCTTCTTGGCCGGTGTAGCGGTAAAACAAACCGTTTACCAGCGCCGTCAAACCCATAAACAAGGTCGCGCCCTGTGTTTGACATAAAGTTTTCAAGCCGTCCAGCACTTTGGCGGGTAAAACAGTGCTAATTGTAGCCCCGTTATACGTTTTAAGCGTCGGACGCGCATAATCTGTAGGTAATTCAAGGGTCGGAATCATCCCGTCTTCCTTACTTAGTTGATTCAGCCAGAATGTGCGCATAACTTCTACCTCGTCCGATTCCAATATCCCGTTTTGCCAGGCTGCATAATCCTTATACTGGATTTTCAAGGTCGGAAGCACAGATAAGGGGTGCTCAACGCCTTGTTGAATCGCTTCGTACAGTTTGGTCATTTCCCGTACCAACACCTCCATCGACCAGCCGTCG
>JBAXTB010000683.1:0-1648 GCA_037130425.1 Bacteroidota bacterium | reverse complement strand
GTCGTGTCCGGAATGGCGCTGTATTCGAGCAAGCCGTCTTTTGATAAAACGTAGGCCAGGTCAGGGGACAGCACATTGAGGCTTGATAAAGTCTCTGAAGTGCGCACACAAGCCTGTTGCGTCCAGGTTTGTCCGCCGTCGGTAGTGCCGTAAATGCCGGTTTGGAATCCGCAGGCCCATCCGTGTAGTGAATCTGCAAATTGAATATTATCAATATATTTAGGCGAACCGGTTAATTGTATCCAGTTTAAACCTCCGTCCTTGGTTTGGTAAATGGAATTGCTGTTTGACATCCAGCCTCTTCGGTCGTCTATAAAGCAAAACTGACGTACAATCCCGTTAAGGTTGAGCATATCCGTTTGCCAGTTCAAGGCATCAACGGAGCGCCCGAATCCGAGTTGCGTCATAGGAGGGTATCCTTGCGCCGTACCCCAAAAATACACGGTGTCGCCTCCGACCGATTCAAAGTCCATAATCAATGTAATGCCGCCTCCGACAAGATATTGATTAGTCCAACTATGGCCTCCGTCTTTACTTGTGAAAATACCCTGGTAATGCATGGCCACCACCGCGACGCTGTCATTCACCCGTTCAATTGCCGTAATGCTTGGGTTTGATTCGATGGTGTCTACTTCCCAGTTTTGCCCGTCATTTGTCCACAATATTTCGGAATAAAAGGGGGAGCCGGGCTTGCGAATTTCAACGATTCCATGCTCAAAATCTTTAAAACTAATGCTTGCAACACTCCGAAGCGGGCCGGGATATGGCACAGAATCCCAATGAACGCCCGCATCCGATGTTTTCCAAATCGTTTTAGGTCCGAGTGCCCATGCTTTTTGCGGATCGATAAACTGAATTCTAATAAGAGGCTCCGGCAGGGGGATTGAAGATATTTTCCAATAATTCGGCGCGTTTACAACGATTTTTCTAATTGTGCTATATTGTTGCGGCAGACAATCCGATTTTGCTTTTAAGGTGACTACATAACAGCCATTTTCGGCATAAACATGCTCCGGATTGATGTCGGTAGAACTTAAACCGTCTCCAAAATCCCAGAAATAGGAAACTGCCTGGGTGGATTGGTTCACAAATTCGAAAGTGTTGCCGGAGCAGGAATAATCAAATCGCGGCGCTGGAATCGGACAAAGCAGGGAGTCGCAATCAAGGTCACGCTCGGTAGTATGGTAAAAAATGCCGCTGGCGCTGTCTTTGAGGCAGATCAATTGTTCGTAACCGCCTTCAAAATCCGAGCTCCTGAAAAAACTCCTGTTTATGTCTCCGATGCCGTCTACCCAAGTCATCGTTTGCAGGGGCGAAATTGCATTTAAGGGCGCCACTTCCATCTTTTTACGGGTATATCCGTTTATAAATGTATAAACGCCTGTTTGCAAAACTTTAAGTTTGCCTAAATCGGCCGTTTCTATGGTGTCGCCAGCCTGTTTACTGAAGTCATAATAGAGCGCCTGATTTCCGCAATTTAGTAAAACGTAATACTTACCTTGATCTGCGCGGATAAGAAAAGACCCCAATCGGCTCCACGTTCGCCCGCAAGAGTCAACCTTTCCCCCGAATTTCATGGAGCTATTCACATAGTCCGGGCAATCGTAGATGTTACAATTGTAAATCGAACCATAAGTAAGCCCCGGCG
>JBAXTB010000682.1:0-1672 GCA_037130425.1 Bacteroidota bacterium | reverse complement strand
GCGCCAAATTATCAATCCATTTATGCCAATCCTTTTGCCGAATCAAGCGGTGGCGCCAATGAAAAGGGCATGTATATGGGGGCCGATATTCGATGGATACGGCGGGTTCAAATTAATGTATATGCTGATATGTGGAAACACCCCTGGTTGCGTTTTGGCATCAACGGGCCATCGCAGGGACGGGAATACCTTGCGCGGGTATTGTGGACCAAGAGCAAAACCTTTAGCGTGTATGCGCTTTGGCAGTCGGAAACCAAGGAAAGCGACAATAATCAGGAAGGCGGCTACGGATTGCTTGAGAATCAACGTAACCGCCTTCGGCTTCATGCGGTATATAAGGTATCGCCCGGTATCGAATTACGCAGCCGCGTTGAGTGGACTACGGTGCAGCCCAAGGGTTATGCGCGCGCGCACGGGTATATTGCGTATCAGGAAATGGTGTTTAAGCCGCTGGGGGTTCCGGTTTCAGGTTCCGTTCGATATGCTATTTATGAAACCGATAATTACGATACCCGCGTATATGCGTATGAAAATGACTTGTTTTCGGCTGTTTCCATTCCGGCTTTTTCCGGCAGCGGTTCACGTTACTATTTGAACCTGAGCTGGCGCGTAAACCGCTGGTTGCGTTTGGAAAGTCGCATGGAACAGACTGTACAAACCAAATCTGTTACTTCAAGTGGCCAAACCGGCAGGGAAACGTATTGGAAATTACAGGCAAGAATGCGTTTTTAAGCCAGCGCAATCTATATTTCGATACCATTTACGGCTTCAACGTCCACAATTTCAGGCACTTTGCCCTGAATGGCTTGGGCAATGCCAGCCCGCAGGGTCATAACCGACATATTACAGGACTCACACATGCCTTTCCAGCGGATTTGAGCCACCATAGCATCCGTAACATCCACCAGTTCTACATCGCCACCATCAACTTGCAAGTGCGGACGAATGGATTGAAGTGCGACTTCAACGCGTGCAAGTAAATGTCCTTTATCAATATCGACCATCATGCTGTTTAAATAATTTGAAACAAAGGTATAACAACAAATTTGGCATTTAGATCAAAAATCAAGCAGTCTTAATCATATCCTTATATTTTGCTCGAAATTTCTTGATTTTTGGAGAAATAACGAATGCGCAATACGGCTGATTTGGGTTGTCTTTGTAATAATTCTGGTGGTATTCTTCAGCTTTATAGAAGATTTGGGCCGGGGAAAGTTCTGTTACAATAGGATCGCTCCAAATTTCTTTTGCTGTTGTGCGCATCACGTCTTCGGCTGTTTCTTTTTGTGCATCCGAATGGTAATACACAACCGAACGGTACTGTGTGCCGGAATCCGCGCCCTGACGATTGAGTGTTGTCGGGTCGTGGAAGGTAAAAAACACTTCCAGAATATCGCGATATGAGATGATGGCTGGGTCAAAAACGACGCGAATTACTTCAGCATGGCCGGTGGTGCCGGTGCAAATTTCGCGGTAACTGGGGTTCTTGATATGTCCGCCGGTGTATCCACTTTCTACGCTGATAACGCCTTTTAAGTCTTGATACAATGGTTCGATGCACCAAAAACAGCCGCCGCCAAGGGTTGCAGTTTCAAGGTTATTTGGAGTTTGATCTGTTTGAATTTGAGTTTCCATGGTAATTTTTATCTGTTTGAAGTGTAAACAGATTTAC
>JBAXTB010000681.1:0-1682 GCA_037130425.1 Bacteroidota bacterium | reverse complement strand
AAGTGCGCGCTGATATATACGTTTGAATAAGCAATTTTATCCGCATCGGAAGGCAGACCCAATGCGTTGGCCCGGTCGTCTTCACATTCGGAATAGAACGCTATTTCAAGGCTGTCGTAAGTATATTGCTCCGGTCCGCGCTCTAAAGTAATGGTAATCGGAACAGAAGTGCCATATTCCACCTGAAAGCCGACCGGGCTGGTTAGTTCAGCGCCGTTTAGCCTGATAATGGCTCCGTCAGGGTTGCTGTTCACACCAGAGGCTAACACATAAGTCCTTGTTTCGTTTGTTTCGCTTTGGTTTCCAAGGTTAAATTTAAACACAGCCGGTTCGTTGGCGGGCACATCAACGGCCACCGCGCTGCTGCCATCGCGGAAGGCAAGCCCCGTACCCTCCCGGTGCGCAGTTTTCGGCTCCCAAGGGCAACTGGATTGACCGGTTACGGTTCTGAATACCGGTGTTTTGTACACGGAATCCATCGCAACATCTACTGTAAACGCATCGCCCGGATCATTATCGGCCAGTACATAGCCGGTGGTGATCCCTTTTTCATGGCTGTTGTCTTGTGATTTACCCTTAATTTTTTCTGAAGTAGTGTGGATAGTTACGCCGCCGCCGATGCCTTGCGCAAAGACTAGAATATCAAAGGCAAAGTCAAATACCTTGCTGGTATCTGTTGATGTTGATGTAGCATTTAACGTATCGCTGGTTTCAGAATATTCATATTCGCTGCCTGCATCAAAAGAGAGATTTCGTTTAAATTTGGCTGCTTTCTTTTGCAACTCATTGTCATTCAGAATTTTATTCCAAAGCGCAATGGAGGTAAGGCAGGTATCTTTTTTGGCCTGACTTGTGTTGGGATCGTTTGCGATGAGGTTCAAATAACGGATCACATTATTGCGTATGTAATTATCCGAGTACATAAATGTGGTACCGAAATTTCGGGGAGAAACAGACACAACGGTTTCAACCGCGCCTGCACAGGCATTCTGATCAAAACTAACCTTGTCTGAAAAGCCGAATTCGACATTCAAACCGCCGCCGACAAACACGTCGCCGCCTTGCACCCAGCCCTGGCCGGGTAAATTGGCCGCCGGGCCTACAATTAAATCTTCCGCACTGGTGGAGATGCGCTCATCGTAACTGTTGCAAACCTCCATGGAACTTTCCGACCTTTTAGTTATAGTCGTTGAATTGACAAAGGTGGGCCCGATATGCGTTTCTATCGAAAGGATGGTTGCAAACACCAGTACATCAGCGTCTGGGCCAAGGTCAAGTACGACATCTGTGCCAAAGCCGCTGGAGCTTTCTGCGCTAAAGTTTATGTTTTGGCAAACATTTTCATTCTTCTCCAAATAGGCATAACTACCGTCTCCAGGCGGGTCGCGCAATACCAAGGAAGGCGTTTGAGGTAGTTGTGTGGTAAACGTGCTTGATTTTGAAAATAATCCGGTCACCAATACCTGCCTTGTCAGGCTCGACTCATTGCCGCTCAGGGAAGTGCCGATAATTTGAATGTTTTGCAAAAATGGCGGACTCGGATTCGGTTTGCCTGCCTTGAATGAATATACCACAGACCCATTGCTGATGGTCGTATCTTTCACCTCATCGGCCGCGTCATTGATAATCCGGACTTTCGCAGAGTCCAAGGGGCAACCTTCGCCTAAATAAAACTCTTTTAA
>JBAXTB010000680.1:0-1690 GCA_037130425.1 Bacteroidota bacterium | reverse complement strand
AGAGCACGAAACGCTTTTTTCGCTTGTTGCCCGGTTTTTAAAACGATTAGGCCCACGTTCACCACACGTGGGCTTTTTTATTGCGGCGGCGTTTATTTTATCACCGCCAGTTCATTTGCCAAAAAATCAGGCAAACTGCGCACTTTTAAGTTGTCTTTCAAAAAATACGGCGTACCGGTCGGCACAATCACATATTGATGCGCTGGTTTCAAATCCGCTACACTTTGGTAAAAGCCTTTTGCAATAGCCGGCGCGGTTGCGTATTTAATTTCAATACAAGTCATCGTGCCATTCGGGCTAATCAGCAGCAAATCCGTTTCAGCGCCCGCAATGGTGCGGTAAAAATAAAACTGCCAGGAAGCATCTACGGCGCGGCGAATTTGCTCAATGACATACCCTTCCCAGGATGGGCCGATCAGTTGATTGCCCTGAAGCGCTTCAAAATTGGGGATGGTGGATAATTGATGTAAAAGCCCCGTATCCCGGAAGTAGATTTTGGGCGATTTTACGAGTCGTTTGCCCAGATTCACGTAGTATGGCTCTAAGCGATGTATCAAAAATCCACCTTCCAGCAAATCCAAATATTTTGCCACAGTCGGATTCGAAACGCCCAATGCCTGTGAAAGAGTGTTGACATTTTGAAGTTGCCCATGTACATGCGCCAACATGCGGTATAATTTCGACATGGTTTGCAGGCTGATTTCATAGCCCATCGCTTTCAAATCCTTTTCCATGAAAGTATTCGCAAAATTCCGTAGCCATTTATTGGCCATATCATCCGTTGGGGCAAGCAGGGCGTTGGGAAAACCACCCCGAAACCAATGTTGCGTCATGGTTATGCCCGACGATTGTACTTCTGATAAAGAAAGTGGCGCAAGTTCGTTGTATACGATTCTGCCTGCAAGCGTTTCGGAACGCTGGCGAATGATTACCGGAGACGCCGAACCCAAAATCAGAAATCGTGCCGGTACCCGCTCTTGGTCAATTAACGCGCGAAGCAAGGGGAATAAGCGCGGCATGAGCTGTATTTCGTCGATAATGACGCATTTGTCTTGGTGCGACTGAAGATAGGCTTGTGCGTTTTGCAGACGCACCAGGTCTTCATCAAGTTCCAAATCCAAATAAATACTTGGTTTTTGTAATTGACGCTGTAACTCTTTCGCGAGCGTCGTTTTTCCCACCTGACGGGGGCCAATAATACCAATGGCAGGAAAATAGGCCATATTTTCCATGATTTCCGAGGCGATTTTCCGAGTAATCATAATTTATCCTTGTTTTTTTAAAAACAGTTTTTAAATTTACAAGGATAAAATTAAGCAATCTAATTGACATCGACATTTTTTCTTCATCCCCCCCTATGTAAACGCTTCAGCCATTCGTTGTGCAACGGAACGCTCTACAATTGCCTGGATCGTGTGGTTCATATTTTTTAAACGCACAATTTGGTTGAAACCCATAAAGCCAAAATGCACGAGCATTTTACCAAGTAATTCATCGGCAAAGGAGGATGAAATCACAGATAAACCGTCAAAGTCAATAACAATTCCTTGCTTTGTTTCATTGAACATATTGATCAAATCGGTTCGGATTCTTTTCCCTGATTCCCTGGTACCTGTACCCGATTTTGCATCCGCAAGCCGAAGCGTGACGGCGCCGCTACTATTTTCAAAATTTTCAGTTCTATTGTTAG
>JBAXTB010000068.1:0-19734 GCA_037130425.1 Bacteroidota bacterium | reverse complement strand
TTTCTGACTCTGGCGCTGACCCAGATCCAAACGACAACGGCAACCCGAACGAAGTAGGCGAAAACGATCCTACCGTGATTAACTTGACCAGCAACCCGATTGCCGGTTTGGCCAAACGCACCGTGCTCGTTCAAACCCAACCCAACGGCAGCGCCAACGTAACCTTTGAATTTAACATCAAAAATCTGGGCAATGTCGATATCAAAAATCTCGCGTTGATTGATAACCTAACGGCCGCATTCCCAGCCACTTGCGCGATTTCGGTGGTTAGTTTGACGTCGGATGATTACGTGATTAACCCGTCGTTTACAGGCACCGGCAACAACAACCTGCTGGCGCCCGGAAATACCCTGACCGTCGGCAACAAAGGCGCGGTTTTACTAACGATCAACCTGCTGAATTGCGGCGCTGCGACGCAGTTTAACAACACCGCCACCCTGAACGGCACGGCGCCAAATGGTTCCGGCGTAACGGATGTTTCCGATAACGGCAGTGAACCTGATCCGGATGGCGACGGCAACCCGAATGAAACGGGCGAAAACGACCCGACGCCGATCGACATCAATTGCATTCTCCCGCAATCCTACACCGTCACGCTGAAAACCTGCGCGCTCGGTCAAGGTATGCTCATGGGCGATTTCAATTTCACAAACCTGCACGCGGCTGAATTGGCCACGACTAATACTTTTAACGGCCCAGTTCCGGCTGGTCTCGTGGTGACCTTCCACAATTCTCTGGAAGATGCCAACGCCGACCAGAACCCGCTGACGAATGTGTACAACAGCCAAACGGCCAACATCTGGGTGCGCATTGAAAGAAGCAACAACTCGGCTTGCTACTCCATTGATGTGGTTCATTTGATCGTGAATCAGGTGCCGATTTTACTGCTGTCCAAAACAGACGAAACCTGCTCGGTATCTAACGACGGTACCGCCAACGTATTTGTGACCAACAACCAGGGCGCTTACAATTACGACTGGAGCAACCTGGCAGGTACGAACAATCCGTCGGCACAAACCGGCTTGAACGGCGGCGTTTACACCGTAACCGTTACCGATGGCAACGGCTGTATCAGCACTGGTTCAGTCTCCGTAGCCGAAGGCCCGGTTCTCACGTTGGCATCGATTCCGAACATCGGTCCCTTGTGTCCAGGCCAAAAAACGATCCAACCGACGCTTTTGTCCGCAACTCCGGTTAATCAGGCTACGGTTTACACTTGGTCTGGTGGCGCGGTTGCGGGTCTGCCAAACGGCACTACAACAGGTTTAAATCCGGTGATCCCAGGCTTTAACGCCACGACGGTAGAAGGTGTTTACACAGTAACGGTAACAGCCGCACTCGGTGCATTGCCAAACCAGTGTTTCACCAGCACCACCTTTACCATCACGATCAACGACGCAACACCGCCGGTATTCAACAACTGCCCAACCAGCATGGTGATGATCGGCAACGACCCGGACCAATGCAGCGGCAAACTGAACTGGTCGATTCCGACAGCAACCGACGAATGCGCCATTTTTGTAGGCATCACCCAAACGGGCGGCCCATTGTCCGGCTCTGTGATTGCAATCACTTGTCCGCCAACGCCGCAAACGATCACCTATACGGCCAACGACGGCAACGGAAATACCTCCACTTGTACCTTCCAGGTGATGGTGGTGGATACGCAAAAACCGGAGTTTGATGCAGACATCATTATGCCGAACGACACGACGGTTAACTGCCATCAGGTGCCGACCAATTGTGTGTACCACGGACCAAATGTTTGCACGCCGCTGACGAAAAACGACGTACACGACAACTGCACCTCGCCGCAAAATATTAATATCGCGTACAATGAAATCAGCACGCAAAACCCGAATCCGGCGGTTTGCGGCCATTATACCTACGACTTAACCCGTACCTGGACGATCACGGATTGCGCGGGCAATGCCCTGTTGCACACCCAGAAAATCCATGTACAAGACACGACCAAACCGGTTGCCGTGTGCAAAAGCATCGCGATTACCTTAGATAAATTCGGCAAAGCCTCTATTACGCCTGCCGATATAAACAATGGTTCTTATGATAATTGCGCCGGCGCGCCGTACCTGACGTACAGCGTTACGCCGAACCAGTTTACCTGTGCAAACACTGGCGCAAACACGGTAACGCTCAAAGTGACCGACCCTTGCGGCAATTTCTCTACATGCACCGCCATCGTGACGGTCGTCGAAGGCATCGCGCCATGCACGCCGCAATACAGTGTGCAAACCAACTGCCTCGACAACGCAACCGATGAAAATAACGGCCAGTTTGAAGAGATCATCACGGTGAAATCCCTGGCAATGCAAACCTGGACGCTCAACGCAAACTCCGGGTTGTACGCAGCCAACAGCCCTGCGCCACCGGCATCACCGATCCTGATTCCGGCCGGTACTGCCTTCGCCGCAGGCACCGCCGACGGCATCGACAATGACCACGACGGTCAAACGGACGAAGCCGACGAGATGATTTTCTACACCCTGCGCGCGCGTTTTGTAGAATGTGTAGGTTATTCATTATCAATTGGTAATACCGGAAATATCGGCGCGGCGCCAGCTGCGACAACAGCTACGATTGCAAACAAAGCCTGCTACCCGAACCCGTATTTCCTGAACTTGTACGATCCGTTCTGCTTGTACACGCCGCCGTTTACCATTCAGGTGGGCGAATACAACAACGCAGTGGGCAATGTGATCAACGTCATGGTTGACGGTGTTCCGACCACCATTTTTGACGCCGCTGCCCTGGGCGTAGGCGCGCACACGGTCATGGCAACATTTGATGCCGGCACTGCCACCACCAACCTCGTCATCAACGGCGTGCAAGTGGGCGGTTCTATGGCCAATGCGATTGCTGATCCGGGTTGCAAACAAAAAATCACGAAAGTGGTCAATGTGGTTGCTACGCCGACGACGGTTGTTTGCAACGACCTCGTGTACGTTTCCCTCGATGCTGATTGCACTGAAACCCTGAACGCCGACGACGTGCTTGAAGGCACCTACTATTGCTTTGACGATTATAAAGTTGAAATTGATAAAGTCCTGCCATTCGGCAACGGCCCCTGGACGCCCGGAACAGTAAATGCTTCCGACATTGGTAAAACTTATTTCTACCATGTCGTACATCCGATCAGCGGCAATGTGTGCTGGGGGCAAATCAAAATTGAAGACAAACTGGCGCCCGCCCTTACTTGCCCGGCCAACATCACCGTTGCTTGCAGTGAATCCATCGGACCGGATCACACCGGAAACATCGGTATTCAGGACTGTTCTGCAACAACAACCGTCATCGACGACAACGTGTTAGACAACGGCGAATGTGGCGCGCCACGTCAAATCATCACCCGCACCTTCATCGTAACTGATGCCTGGGGCAACCAATCCACCTGTGTTCAAACGATTACGGTGGTACCATTCGACCTTGGCGCCGTGATTTTCCCGGCCGATATTACGGTAAACTGCGAAAGCGCATACTTGAATCCGAACGCGACCAATCCGAACACGACGGGGCGTCCAAGCATCAACGGCGCGCCGATTGGCCAGGGCACACTTTGTTCTGCATCAATTAGTTACACAGACGAGCGCTACGAAATTTGCGCCGGCAGTTACGAAATCCTGCGTACCTGGAAAATCCGGAATACCTGTTTGGCACTGAGCGCCAACAACCCGACCGTACACACGCAGATCATCCGCGTGAAAGATTTCGGCGGCCCTGTGTTCGCTTGCCCTCCAGCCGTAGTCGTATCCACCGATCCGTACCAATGCTGCGCAACGGCGGCTTTACCCGACATGATTGTGTCGGAAGGCTGCTCGAAAATCAGCAACCTGGAAGCCAAAGTAACGGGCACCAACCCGGCCAACGGCAACATCATCACCTTCACGGTTCCAGGTCATTTGGGCGATTTCCCAGGCAACAACTACTGGAATCCGGACACGCTGGCGATCTTTACCCACACGCAGTGCCTGCCGCTGGGTGTGTACACGGTGCAATATTCGGCCGCCGACCAATGCGGAAATACCTCGAAATGCGCCTTCCAAATGACGGTGGCGGATCTCGTGCCGCCAACTGCTGCTTGCGACCAATTTACGCAAGTTGACCTCGGCGGCGACGGTACTTCGCTGGTAAATGCCTCTACTTTTGACGACGGTTCCAAAGACAACTGCGCGCCGGTTGAATTCAAAGTGCGTCGTATGCAACCCAATGGCTGTCAATCAGATACGGCGTTCTACGATCAGGTGAAATTCTGTTGCTCCGATATCAACGATACCATTCAAGTGGTGTTCCGCGTATATGATGTAGATGTACCTGCGGGAGAAGTTGGTCGCGAATCGTATGAAGGTCATTACAATGATTGTATGGTGCAAGTTTTGGTAAAAGACAAAATCAAACCGATCTGTAACGCACCGGCTAATACCACCGTTGATTGTGAAAACTTCGACCCAAGCCTCTGGGCTTACGGCGCAGCCACAGCAACTGACAACTGCTGCATCGACACGATCACGCATAGTGTAAATTACAGCCAGTTTGACACCGTTTGTAACCGTGGCACCCTCACGCGTACGTTCCGCGCGTTCGATTGCGCGGGCCAATCGACCCAATGCACGCAACGGGTGGTTGTCAATTACTTGCAGGATTACTACATCAAATTCCCGAACGATGCGATCGTTACAACTTGCGACGGCACGGGCATTTTCGGCGAGCCAACCTTCTTCGGCAAAGACTGTGAATTAATGGGCATTTCCTTTGAGGATCAAATATTTACGGTGGTGCCGGATGCTTGTTTTGAAATAGAAAGAACCTGGAAAATTATAAACTGGTGTACGTTTAACCCGAATTTGCCACTCATTGCAGTGCCAAATCCAAACCCGAATGCCACCAGCAACAGTCCGCAAAACCTGCCCGGCCCGATCGTTTCTGCACCCGAAACGGCAGCGCCTTGGACTGCTACCGTTGTAAAAGTGCTTCCAACCGACGCAACCGCAACCAACTACGCGACCTTCTGGAACAACAACGCCAACGGTTATGTGTACAAACAGATCATCAAGATCACCGATACGCAAGACCCGACCGTGGAAAACTGCCCGGACAGCCTCGTAACCTACTGTGATGTTACGCAGAATGACCCGCTGCTTTGGAATGCGTCTTACTGGTGGGACAACCTCATTGGTCAGCACGACCTTTGCGAAGGCCCAAGTGATTTGACGATCACCGCCACCGACGCTTGTTCCGGCTCAAACATCAATATCCACTACTTGCTGTTCCTTGATTTGGACGGCGATGGTACAATGGAATCGGTGGTGAACAGCGAAAGCACGGGCGTTGCGGGTGGCCTGCCTTGGAACACAGTGTTCTTCGGCAACGCCAACGGTCCAAACTTCATCGGTGGTACCGCACGCAACTTTGACGGACGCGCTGTGCCGAACAACCAGAAGTACGGATTTGCGCTGCAAACCACAGTTCAAGGCAACAAACGCATTGCTTCCGTGCGCTGGAACACCCAGCAAAACCAGAACAACTTTGTCGTGCCAGAGCTGCCTTACGGCAAACACAAAATCAAGTGGATCATTGAAGACGGCTGCGGCAACGAGTCTTTCTGCGAATACAATTTTGAAGTAAAAGACTGCAAAAAGCCGACAGTTGTCTGTCTTAACGGTCTGAGTGTCAACATTATGCCGACACAAATGATTCAACTCTGGGCATCCGACTTCCAGCAATACGCAGAAGACAACTGCACGCCGGCTAATCAGGTGAAAATCGGTATCCGTCGCTCCGGCACGGGCACAGGTTTCCCGAAAGACAAAAGCGGCAACCCGATCACGAGCGTGAATTTCACCTGCGATGATCTGGGTACACAATTGGTTGAACTTTGGGGACTTGACCTTGCCGGTAATGCCGATTACTGCGAAACGTATGTCATCGTTCAGGACAACGCCGGCAACTGCGTAAGCGATCCGAATGCGGCAAAAGTAGCGGGCGCATTGGCCACAGAATCAAATAATGGAGTAGAAGAGGGCTCAGTTGCAATCTCTGGTTCCGGTAACGGCATTCCGACCTTCAATTTCACTACCATGACAAGCACGCAGGGCGCTTACAACTTCAACGCGGTTCCAAAATCTACGAATTCAACAGTGACGCCGTTGAAAGACGACAATCCGCTGAACGGCGTGTCTACCTACGATTTGGTGCTGATTTCCAAGCATATCCTCGGCATTGAACCGCTAAACAGTCCGTACAAAATGATCGCCGCCGATGCCAATAAATCAGGCTCAATTACTACGTTTGACATCGTTGAACTGCGCAAACTGATCCTTGGAATTTACTCCGAACTGCCGTTCAATACCAGTTGGCGTTTTGTTGATAAATCATTCGCGTTCCCGAACCCGCTCAATCCGTTCCAGACCCAATTCCCGGAAACGAAATTGATCTCGGATATTCAATCGAATCACATTGCGGAAGATTTTGTATCGGTAAAAGTGGGAGACGTCAACGGCACCGTTATCGCAAACTCCTTGATGAACGCGGATGATCGTGCCGCAGGAACCTTGTTGCTCGACGTGAACAGCCCCACCCCGACCCTCCCCGGAAGGGAGGGGGACGGCGCTGCCTCCGGTATTTCGGGGAGGGACGCAGGTGCGGTACGCGCGGGTGAAATCTTTACGGTTACACTGACGCCGGATCAGATTGTTCAGGGATACCAATTTACCCTGAATACCAAAGGGTTAGAAGTAGTGGATATTGCCGGGTTAAAAGGTGAAAACTACGCTGTGTTCACAGATGCCATTACCTTCTCAGTGGACGGCCCAACAGCGCAAAACGTCATCTCACTTACATTTGAAGCAACAAAACCGGGCAAACTTAGTAATATGCTCTCAATCTCCAGCCGTATCACAAAAGCCGAGGCTTACGCACAAAACCCAGGCGGTACCGTCTCCCTCCCCTTGGGGGCGGATAAAGGTGGGGCTTTAAATGTTGCCTTACGCTTCAATGCCGGATCTACGCAAACCATCTCCGGTGTAGGTTTTGAATTGTACCAAAACCAGCCGAACCCGTTTGTGGATAAGACGTTTATTGGGTTTAACTTGCCTTTACCCGCCGAAGCACGCAGTGCGCAGGCGGGAGCGTCTAGCCTAACCACGGTCACCCTCACCGTATACGACGAAACCGGCCGCCTGCTCCACACGCAAAAAGGCGACTTTGCCAAAGGCTACAACAGCTTTATGCTTGAAAAAGCCTTGTTAAAGGGTACTGGCGTCTTGTACTACAAAGTGGAAACAGCCACGGACAGCGCAACCAAACAAATGATACAGTCTGAGTAGTTATAGGGTAGTAATCTAAAGTACTTTCTTTGAGAATAATCCTTAACGGGTGGAGCGATCCACCCGTTTTTTATGCTCTGACCAAATAAATCATCCATTGTTAGCACCTGATCTATGAGTCCGATACTGTGTTCGTTTGGTGCAATGCCAAAGGTGGCAATCATGGTCAGAAAAAGATGCTTCTGTGTTTTAGTAGTTTCGCTAAAAACGTTGAGTTTATTTTTTAGGCTTTGCGCATAGTCTTTTGATATGTGGTAAGAAAAAAGCGATTTGGCGACTAATAAAAATTATTGCTCGCCAAATCATAGCAAAAACATAAGCATTTGGTGAGCAATAAAAAAACGACCTCCTTTTTCGCATCTGAGCAAAAAAAAGCCCGTTGGGCCAACAGACCAAACAGGCTAACGCGGAGAGGGGGGGATTCGAACCCCCGATACCTGTTACAGTACGCCTGGTTTCGAATCAGGTACATTCAACCACTCTGCCACCTCTCCTTTTCACCCGCCAAAGCGCGCAGCGCGACGGCGGGTATCTCGTTCCACCCAAACCAATTCGCAGCGCGACGGCGGGTATCTCGTTCACCCGCCAAAGCGCGCAGCGCGACGGCGGGTTGTCTCATTCTCACAACAACCGTTTCTTCGCAAACGCCCTTCCCGATCCCGTTTTCAAATATTGTTCAAAAGCAAAAGCCTTTGTCCGATCCGGAAAAGCGCAGCACCAAAGTAACTTGACCGGAATTCGATCCTTTGTGATCGGAACCCAGCCTTTTTGATGTCGGAGTATTCGTTCTTTCAAGTTTCCCGTACAACCTGTGTAAAAATTGCCGTCGTTACGGCGCAGGATGTACACGTAATAAAATTTTGAGTGCTCCGGGGTGGAGGTTTCTGTAGGAAGCATGTTGGATTAGATGATTAAGATTAAAAAATGATTCAGTATTGTACCAACCGTTCACCCGCCGAAGCGCGCAGCGCGTAGGCGGGTTGTTGTGTTTTACAAACCTTGCAGCGCGTAGGTTGGGTTAGGATCTGCGCGCTTTGTAGGGGTTGGGATCTACCCGCCTACGCGCTGCGCGCTTTGGCGGGTGAAGCGGAGAGACGGGGATTCGAACCCCGGATACGCTTTTGGCGTATACACACTTTCCAGGCGTGCTCCTTAAACCACTCGGACATCTCTCCTTTAATCGCTTTTCAAAAAGCGGCTGCAAAAGTACGCGCAATTAATGAAATAAACAATGATATTTGTAATCATAATTTTACAATTGCCAATTGTATCTTTGTGCGCTATGTTATCAACCGTTCTCGATCACCGCCGCGTTCGTCAACTCATCACACTGGTTTTAATCATGTGTGTACTCATTTGTATGTTCCCCCCGGAAGAGCCGTTTTTTCAACAGTTTGCAGCCTATGACGTGCAGATTGCCGCTTCTATGGTCGGTTTGGGACTTGCTTTTTTGATTTCTGATAAAATCAGGTTGATGTTTGTTTGCTTCGGCTGTAGTGCGGCGATTTGTTTTTTTAAAAATGAAACCACACTGAGGCAGGAACTTCAAAAGTCAATGCCTACCGGATGCACGATTTATAACATGGCCAGCCCTAAAAATAGTTCCGACGTATCCTATAATAAAAATTATGAGCTTACGGAAACGCTTGCTTAGTTTTCGCTATGCATTTCAAGGTATTGCCGATTTATTTACCTCCCAACCCAATGCAAGAATACACCTGGCAGCGGCCATCTTTGTAATTTCAGCCGGGTTTTATTGCCATATCAACCAAACAGAATGGGCATTAATCATCCTATGTATTGCCCTCGTATTCGCCTTAGAAGCTGTAAACACAGCCCTTGAATACCTGACCGATCTTGTTTCTCCTGATTTTCACCCATTGGCCGGAAAAGCCAAAGATGTTGCTGCCGCTGCCGTACTCATTGCTGCAATTGGAGCAATGTTAGTCGGAATTTTGATCTTTTGGCCCAAATTGTCGGCTCTGTTCCACATCAAATGACTAATTTAGGCAAAACTCGCCCAGTTTAGTAAACAGCGATCCCGGCAATGCCTGTATCTTGAATTCGATTTCCAAACACCTGATTTTCATCCTTTTTATTAACCAAACTCATTACCCATGCGTTTTAAATCCGTCTTGCTATTGCTATTCCTGACCGGCGCACTGTTCGGACAAAGCAATTGCCTCATTGCTGATTTGACGGCAACTTTGGTCGCTTCAAATCCGAATACCCCCTGCCAGTATTTTATCTCACTCAGTTTCCAACACACGGCTACCACCAATCAATACACCGTAACCGGTAATGGAAACAATTATGGAACCTTTTCGTACAGCCAGGACCCGGTAACACTCGGCCCGTTTACGGCTGGTAACACCCCGATTACGCGTGAATTTGTCGTCCGCGACGCCGTATTTCAAGATTGCCAGGATCAGGTAACGATTGAAATACCGGCTTGTAGTACAGCGCCTTGCGAAATTTCCAACCTGACCGTTCAACCCGGCGATTGCAACTCCAACGCAGGCACTTATAATTTGACCCTAAATTTCCAGGTCGCCAATCCAACTAATAGCAAATTCGAACTTTGGGCCGGAAATGGCGTCTATCTCGGCAACTATGGCCTAAACGAATTGCCCTTGCACGTCTCCAATTTCCCTTGGGGCGGCGGAACAACTGATGAGTTAAGGGTTTGTATAAACGACAATCAAAACTGTTGCCGTTCCCTTACATTTAATGCCCCTACCTGTTTTGTGACCAACCCCTGTAACATTACGAACCTCGAAGCAAATGCCGATTCTTGCACCTCCGACTCGACTTACCGTTTAAAATTAAACTTCCACGTTGGCGGTATCGCCCTCGCCGATTCGTTTGCTTTGTATGGAAATGGCCATTTTATCAAGAATTATGCGCTGTCACAACTTCCTGTTACCGTTCCAAACTTCCATTGGGATGGCGGCGCTGTTGACTATATAAAAGTGTGCCTGCTCACGCCGCCGCCAAACGTGCAGACTTGTTGCTTAACAAAGGAATACAATGTGCCGGATTGCCTCAACCCATGCGGCATCAACAATTTGCATGTAAACGTTGATTCTTGCACCACCGACAGCACGTTCCGTATTTCGCTGAATTTCAATGTAAATGACCCCTCTGCCGTCGACTCATTCGACCTTTGGGGCAATAGCCACTACCTTGGGCATTTCGGCTTGAACCAGTTGCCGCTCAGCCTCGATTCCTTCTTGTGGAATGGTTTGGTGATCAATCAAATCAGGGTTTGTGCGGGCAATACGCCTTCATGTTGTAAAGAATTGTCTTTCCTCGCGCCGAATTGTCTGCCTTTTGGCCCTTGTGAAGTAACAAATGTCTTTGCCGTTACAGGCGCCTGTACGGGCGACAGCACCTATAAAGTGCGCATTTTCTTTAATGCCACCAATCCGGGCAACGGTACCTACACCGCTTATACATACAGCGGCGCCAACCTCGGCACCTACCCGCTTTCGCATATCCCGCTTCAAATTGACAGTTTCCCCTGGAGCGGAAATATGATGGATATTATCAAAATATGCATCAATCCTGATACGCCGGGTATTGCCGCTTGTTGTCGGACTTGGGAATTCCCGGTTCCGGCCTGCCTGCACAACAATCCTTGTGAAATTTCCAATTTGACCGCTGTGCCGAGCGATTGTAACCCGACCACGCATACCTACAGCTTAACTGTAAACTTCCAGGTACAAAACCCTGGCAATCAATTCTTTGAAGTTCGGGCCAACAACGGCGTGCTCATTGGAACTTACCCGCTGAGCCAGTTGCCGCTCACGATTCCGAATTTCCCGGCAAGCGGCGGCCAGGTTGATCATGTTCAGGTTTGTATCAACGACCATCCGGACTGTTGCAAAACGCTTGAGTTCGTGTCGCCATGCCCGCCCGCTACCTGTTCCATTAATAACCTTGAAGTTACGACAGGCAATTGCACCAGCAATACAACCTACGTGCTGCATATCAATTTTACAGCGCAAAACCCGCCAAGCAATGTGTTTACAGTGTTTGCCAACGGCGTATTGTTTGGTACTTATAATTTGAACCAGTTGCCGCTGACGATTTCGAATTTCCCAACAGACGGCGGCCCAAATGACGTGGTGAAAATTTGTTTTTCCACCAATGTTGGCGCCGTTACTTGCTGTGAAACCAAAGAATTTCCGGTGCCGACTTGCCTTGGGGCGCCGTGCGCGATCAACAATCTGGTGGTTGAAACCGGCGATTGCACGGGCGACAGCACCTACCATGTTGTAATTAACTTCCAGGCAGTTAACCCGCTGTCCAGCACCTTCACAGTTTGGGCCAACGGAAACCTGTTTGGAACCTACAACCTGAGTCAGTTGCCTTTGACAATCAATAACTTCCCTTGGAACGGCGGCGCAAACGACCTCGTGAAAGTATGTTTCATGAACCAGGCCGGTGTGCCGGATTGCTGTGCTTCCAAGGAATTCCCGGTTCCGGCTTGTTTGACCCCCGGCCCTTGTGAAGTATTTAATTTAACGGCGGTTCCAAGCGATTGCAACCCGACTTCGCACACCTACAGTCTGGTAATCAACTTCCAGGTACAAAACCCTGGTAATCAATTCTTTGAAGTTCGGGCCAACAATGGCGTACTCATCGGCACTTATCCGTTGAGCCAGTTACCGCTCACCATTCCGAATTTCCCGGCAAGCGGCGGTCAGGTCGACCATGTTCAGGTTTGTATCAACGACCACCCGAACTGTTGCAGATCGCTTGAATTTCAGTCGCCTTGTCCACCTGCGAACTGTTCTATTAGTAACCTTGAAGTTTCGACAGGCAATTGCACCAGCAACACAACGTATGTGCTGCATATCAATTTTACGGCGCAAAACCCGCCAAGCAACGTATTTACGGTGTACGCCAATGGCTCATTGTTCGGTACTTATAACCTGAGCCAGCTGCCGCTGACGATTTCGAATTTCCCAACGGATGGCGGCCCGAATGACGTCGTGAAAATCTGTTTTGTCACCAATGTTGGCGCCGTCACTTGCTGTGAAACAAAAGAATTTCCGGTACCAACCTGCCTTGGTAATCCTTGCGCGGTCAATAACCTGAGCGTTGTTACCGGCGATTGCACCGGCGACAGTACCTACCATGTTGTAATTAACTTCCAGGCAGTTAACCCGCTGTCTAACACCTTTACGGTTTGGGCAAATGGAAACCTGTTCGGAACCTACAACCTGAGCCAATTGCCTTTGACAATCAATAACTTCCCTTGGAACGGCGGCGTCAACGATGTCGTGAAAGTTTGCTTCATGAACTCCGCCGGCGCGCCCGATTGCTGCGCTACGAAAGAGTTCCCGGTTCCGACTTGCTTGTTCCAAAACGCACCTTGTTCTATTACAGACCTGAGCGTTGTCACCGGCGATTGTACGGGCGACAGCACTTACCATGTTGTGATCAACTTCCACGCAAGCAACCAGCCGACCAACGTATTTGTTCTTTTTGCCAACGGCGTGGTGTTCGGAACCTACAACCTGAACCAATTACCGCTGACAATCAATAACTTCCCTTGGAACGGCGGTGCCAATGATGTGGTTAAAGTATGTTTCCCAACGGTTCCCGGCACCTCTGAATGCTGTGCAACGAAAGAATTCGCAGTGCCTGATTGCCTCGGCCAGAGCGGTCCTTGTGCTGTCAGCAACCTTGTGGTAGAGACCGGCGCCTGTACCGGCGACAGCACATATAAAGTAGTGCTCAACTTTACGGTAACAAACCCGCCGTCCAATACCTTCGGCGTTTGGGCAAACAATGTATTCCTCGGTCTTTACAACATCAACCTGTTGCCGCTGTCAATTCCTAATTTCCCTTGGAATGGCGGCGCCAATGATGTAGTTAAAGTATGTTTCGGTAGTGGCGGCGTTGCAACTTGCTGCGCCATTCGCGAATTCCCCGTTCCGGATTGTTTGACGCAGACCGGCACTTGTGAAATCCACAACCTGAGTGTTACGACCGGCCCTTGCTCCAGCAATACCACCTACCAAGTCGTACTGAATTTCCAAGTAAGCAACCCGCCATCCAACGTATTCCAAGTTTTTGCCAACGGTGTTTTATTCGGTACCTACAACCTCAGCCAATTGCCGCTGACTATCCCCAACTTCCCTTCGGATGGCGGTGTAAACGACGTGCTGAAAGTTTGTATGGCGCCAAACACGCCAAATGCGCCTGCTTGCTGTGCAGTGAAGGAATTCCCGGTACCTGATTGCGTCGGCAATAACCCATGCTCCATTTCTGAACTGCATGTGGTACATACCCCATGTTTGTGCGGACAATTCTTTGCGCTGTTGTCATTCAGCTACCAGAATGTCGGAACCGGCGGCTTTGATGTGACGGTAAACGGCAACCCTGCGGGCAATTTCCCGTACAACACGCCGCAACCGATCATCCTCGGCCCATTCGTCGGCGACGGCGTCACCGTGTATCATTTCAAAGTAACCGATCACCAACATGCTGATTGTAAAGCCGAATTTGAAATGGGTAAAGTAGAATGCCCGATATTAGCGGCAGGTACGCCTGTAAACGATGCCAAACTGGTACTTTCGCCCAACCCGGCGGCCGATTGGCTCAACATAAGCGTACAAATGAACGGCGCTGCCAAACCCGGCCAAACGAAAGTGGATATTTTCCATGCCGACGGCCGCTTGGTTCAATCGCAAATTGTAGCAGACGGCTCCAACTTCCAACTCGACATTTCAGGAATGCCTGCGGGCATGTACCGAATTGCCCTGCAAACGGAAGCCGGCCGCCTCGAAGGCACTTTTGCGAAGCAATAAGTTTGAGGTCATAAGTAAATTGTAATAAATTGCCCCGTCGGATGGATTTCCGGCGGGGCTTTTTTGGGCATGTTTAAAACCTCGGAGCGGCTCAACCAGGAATTGGCGAAGTCTGAAATCTATTTTGACACCTACTGAGGTTGCCAGGGTTTAACGCTGGCAGCGCTATGTGGCGGGGCTGCTTAATAAGGTTGCCAGCGTTATAAATGGTATTTTTTTTACATTTGCCCACTGAATCGCTTATTACCGCTCGCCACACGAAACATGGAGAAACACCTTACCCTCGTCCTCCTGCTCATCGCCCTATTTTGCCGCAGCCTCCCCGCCGCCGCACAAGAATACCGCGCATTCGCCCGACGCTACACCGTCGAAGACGGCCTCCCAAATCGCCTCGTCCATCACGTCATGCAGGACCACCGAGGCTTTATCTGGGCCGCCACCGACGGCGGGGTGGTGCGTTTCGATGGCCGGCGTTTCAAAGTGTTTAACCAAGCCGACAATGGCCTGCATTCCGACATCATCGGGTCTGTTTCCGAAGATGCCGACGGCAATATCTGGGCGATCGATGCACATTTTACTGCCATTGATATCATAAATCCTTTATCAGGACAAATAACGCCTGTTGACAGTTTTTTAAAAGACAAACCCTTCCCGGTTCCGTTTCAAAGACTGGCACGACCGCCTTTTAATTTGCCCGACGGAACCCTGGTTTTTAACCTGGATTATCCGGGCGGCTGGCTCACGTACCATCCCAAAAGAGGATGGAACAAGGTAGAACTGCCAGATTGTGATATATTCGATATATTATGCGCAACCCCTACGGGTACTTTTTGGGGAACATTTGACGGGCGAGGCCCCAATGTGCATGCTGTTGTCGAAATCGACGAACACGGAAATACCTTGAAGCGCATTCCCGCCAGACTTCAATATGCCGCCAAATCCTCGGTTAGCACCCCTGCGTACTCGGACAAATTTTTGGTATTTGAATTATCCGATCATGAAAAAGGAGATAATACGCTGTTTAAATTTGACCTGCTCGGCAATAAAAACACCGTTTTCTCCAATATAAATCGCAACGTTTTACAATTTCTTCAAACCGGACAAGATCAGAATGTGGTCATGTTTCCCCAAATATTAGACAAAAACGGGCAGATCATCCTGGATTTGAGCAAACAATTCCCCGAACTGGATATCAATCAGAGTTTATGGGCTTGCACGGACCAAACCGGCAATATCTGGTTTGCCACGGCATTCGGTTTGGTTGTCGTTGAAATCCGAAAAGACCATTTTAAACGCCTGCTTTTTGATCAAAACGCACCCGGCGGCCGCGGTTATGCTTGCCGGGGGTTAATCGAAAAAAACGGGTTACTGACGGTCAATACCGAAAATTTTATAAAAAGCAGGTTTTTAATTGACCTGAAAACCGGCAAAGAAACCCAATTGCCAGGGAGTAATTCCTTCGGCATCGCGCCAAGCGCCGACGGGAATATCTGGACAGAAATTGGTTTAGCCAAAGATAATTGGTGGTTTACCTCGGTACTAAAAACCAGTCCTGACGGCAAGCCCTTAGGCCCCGCCCTGCTAAGGCCCCAAATGAACGCACAGGTGACTGCGATGTTCGAGGAAAAACCAGACCGGGTGTTGATCGGCGGCGGCGGTTGGGGGATCATCATTTATAACCCCCAAACCGGCCAACATGAACCATTTCAAGACCCGGCTTACCCGGAATTTTCCAAATCATTTATCAACTGTTTGGGCTGGGAACGTTCGGGTTTTATCGGCGTTTGCACATCAGCAGGGTATTATCGCTTGAAACCGGGCGGCGGTATTTTGGGTCGATATTGGTCAAAAGGAACCGGCGCGTTCAAGTTCCCCTACGATAATTTGCTCAATTTTTATGAAGATGCCGGCGGCGTGTTTTGGATCGGGACCGGCGGAGCAGGCTTGATGCAATGGAAACCCGATAAAAAAGATCAACCTGCCAGCCTGCTTTTTCACAAAAACGGCTTGCTCAACGGCAAAATTTACGCCGTTTATGAAGATGCGCACCAGCATCTGTGGCTTCCTACCGATTATGGCATTGCGCAGTTTGACAAAACCAGCCTGCAAATGCGCCATACCTGGCTTACATCCGAGGGTCTTACCCACAACGAATTCAACCGGGGTTCTCATTGGCGCGGATCGGACGGCGCCTTGTATTTCGGAGGGCTGAACGGCATCACCACGTTTTATCCCGACGAGTTTTACCATTCGGATATCAATGGAAGTAAAGGATTGACGCTGGCTGTTTCGGATTTCAGGGTGTTCAAAGGCGAAAGCGGTCAATTGGAAAACCAAACAGCCGATTTGTTGCAAAACAACCGGATTACCCTGCACCCCACTGACCGGTATTTTCAACTTGAATTCGCATTGCTCGAATTTTTAAGTCCCGAAAAAGTCAGCTATTCCTGGAAAATGGACGATTTTACAGCCGATTGGACGCCCCTGAATGAAGCTGTTTTACGCCTTTCCAGTTTACCCTCTGGCATTCATCGCCTGCATGTACGCGCGCAAGCCTCGGACGGCAGCTGGGCGCAAAATGAACTCGACATCATCGTTGACGTAATCCCGCCATTTTACCTGCGTTGGTGGTTTTTGCTCACAATGGCCATGTTGATCAGTTTGGGGATTTGGGGCTGGATTCGTTGGAGAACCAGAGAACTGACAAAAAATCAGGCGTTTTTGGAATCGGAAATTGAACGAAAAACAACCACCATCCGCAAACAAACCGAAGCGCTCAAGGCATTGGACGAGGCCAAAAACCGCTTTTTTGCCAACATCAGCCATGAACTGCGCACACCCTTGACCCTCATGCTTGGGCCGCTTGATGCCGTGCAAAAACGCAATCAACTAAACCCGGTAGACCAGCGTTTTGTGGCTACGGCCCAGAAACACAGCCGGGAACTGCTGAATTTGGTCAATGAAATCCTCGATTTGAGCAAACTTGAATCGGGGAAAATGGAATTACATGAAATAAGCATTTCGTTACAGCCCTTTATTCAAAAATTGGTGCGGGCTTATGAAAGCCACGCGGAACGGCTCGGCATCCGGCTCCGCTTTCAGTATCTGGCAGCCGATCGCCTGCGCGTGTTTGTGGATGCGGAAAAACTGCAAAAGGTGCTCAATAACCTGATTTCCAACGCCTTGAAATTCACGCCCCGTCACGCCGACGGCGCTGTTACGGTGCGCGTCGAAGCGCCAGGGGGCCATATCCTGATCGAAGTGGAGGACAACGGACGCGGCATTCATCCCCTTGATTTGCCGCATATTTTTGACCGTTTTTACCAAAGCAACCAACCCGGAACGCCCATAGAAGGGGGAACCGGTATTGGATTAGCATACAGCCGTGAAATAGCAGCCTTGTTTCAGGGGCAGGTTTGGGCCGAAAGCGCGCCGGGCGTTGGCAGCCATTTTTATTTTAAATTTCCGAAAAAAGAGGCGCCCGACCATGCTAAAACGGAAGCCACCGGGGATCAAACCCCGGATACTTACCATACCGCTTTGGAACCAAGCCAGGCGGCTCCTGCTGAAAACGCCGGAAACAAACCTATTGTGCTGCTTGTGGAGGACAACGACAATCTCCGGGAGTACATCCGAATCCTGTTGACGGAGCAGTACCGCGTCATGGAAGCCGAAAACGGGAAACAGGCCCTCGATTTGCTCGCCGACACCACACCCGATCTGATTGTTTCCGACATTATGATGCCCGTTATGGACGGTTTTCAATTTTTGGAAACCGTAAAAACCGATGAAAAACTGCGCACCATTCCTTTTGTCATGTTGACGGCCCGGGCCGATCTGCGCGACAAACTCCATGCCCTGCGTATCGGCGTGGACGATTATTTGGTAAAACCCTTTGAAGAAGCGGAATTGCAGGCGCGGATTGAAAACCTCCTGCGCAACGCCCGCGCGCGTGCGACCGAACAATTGATTTCCGAAAACCCGGAAACGCAGCCGCAGGATGAACCGGCCCTTACCTTGCATCCTGAGGACGGCGCATGGCTCGAACATCTGGAAAAAATCGTATTGGATTCGCTCGACGACTCCCGGCTCAACGCCGAATGGCTTGCCCAGCATTTGTACACCAGCCGCAACATGTTTTTCAAAAAGGTAAAACTCCTCACGGGCATGACCCCGAATGATTACATACAAACCGTGCGTTTCACCCGCGCCCGCTACTTGCTTGAAACACGCGCATCTCGCACGGTAAAAGAAGCCGCTTACGTCGTCGGCGTGAAAGACGTGCGTTATTTTTCAGCAGTATTCCGCAAACATTTCGGCAAACTGCCTTCGGAATATTTACCCTAAACTACATTAAAGTGTAGATTTCTTGCCTTCTGTAACACGCTTTTCCCGTTTTTGATACGATTCTCCCACCTAATTGATACGATTTTCTCGTATGGCTTAAAGCCATATTTGCTGCCGTACTCCACCCGCTGTGGGTGCGATTGAAGCATCATTTTAAAAAATCCAAACCATGAAAAGTTATTTTACAAGCAAACCCGGCTTTGCAATTACTGTTGTTTTGTGCTCCTTTTTTGCGGCTGCCGAATTCGTTCAGGCATATTTATCTACACAAGGAAGCCTCTCTTTGTAGTATGATCTTTTGTAAACTCAACATGTAACTCCTTAATAAGCTCGCAACCAATGGCTACTACTTACTTAATCATTTTTCTAACACTCTCTGCAACAGCCTTTTACGGATTTAAAAACGACAAAACGGAATCCTCAAAGGAGTAATCACCATTCGAAATTGCCTATCTGTACAATAAGGTTTCAAAGTGGCTGTCTTAGAAGTAAGAATCTGGGGCAGCCTTTTTTGTAAATTCTACGGACGAGAAAATTGCAGAAAAACAGCCGAAAAGATCAATTTCTGACCGGGTCGCCTCCCACCGCAACAAGTCTCTTAATCATCGCAAGGCATTAGCCTTGCTGGCGCGATCTTCCAACGCCGCACCAACAAAACTAAATTCCTTTAAAGTGCCGAAGTAGAACTAAGCTATACCTAAACACGTATTTCTCATTTTTGATACGATTTTCCCACATACTTGATACGATTTTATCGTATGGTATATAGCCATATTTGACGCCGTACTCCACCCGCTGTGGGTACGATTGAAGAATCATTTTCCGCCTCGCTTGGTCTTCCCATGTTCCCTCAGTCTTCATTTCCCCACGTTCAATGCTTCACCGCCGCGCTTGTGTCTCCGACCAAGCGCACGCAACGCGCAATGCTAATATATTCACAATCAATTTCTTATAACGCTTAATCACCCACGTGAGTTGCACTAGATCGAAACACAAGCGCAGCGGCGGGACATTGAGCGTGGGGTAGCGAAGACCAAGCGGGCCGGAAGGAATTTAGTTTTGTTCGTGCGGATGGTTGCGCTTCGCTTGTTCGGATCCCGATCTCTAAAGGGGCGTACATCGTTAAACGGCTTGACAATCAATGTTTTTTTATGATGTACGCCCCTTTAGGGCAATGTCATTGACTTAAGGATTTTAAAGCCCTGAAAGGGCGAAATCATTAG
>JBAXTB010000679.1:0-1702 GCA_037130425.1 Bacteroidota bacterium | reverse complement strand
CCGATGCAAAAAATGCGAAACACCCGATGCAAAAAATGCGAAACACCCGATGCGAAAAACGCCGTCTTGCCGATGTCTTCCCCACTCCATCAAAAATATTTTCTCAATTTACCCAAATGCATGCAACTTCGTCTCACCCCAAATGTCTTTCCATTTCAACGTTAAAATCCCGTTAAAGCAATCCAATTCACTATATCTACGAATTCTTTCGTATTATTTTTGTCAGCCCTCTTTTTCCTAAAAACCAACGCATTCACGACAAAAACAACTTTACGTTATGAAAACATTCAGTACCGTCGCCTTTACGGCCTTCTTATTGCTCCTTGGCAACAGCGCCGCCCTTCTGGCGCAACAAAACACCTCAACCGGCGCAAATAAAACCATTACCATTACCAAACGGTCCGTAGACGCCGACGGTACCGAAACCACTGAAACCATTGTCAAAAAAGGCAAAGCTGCCGAAAACTTTGACGTAAATAAATACGTACAGGAAAACCGCTCGGAAAAAGTGCAGGTTGAGGTGCAAGTTGAAGATCAGGATGCGGATAACATAAAGGTAAATCGCAGCCGTTTCAAAAACAGCACAGAAAATGGCAATTCCTGGGGCAACGACAACAGTTTCAGTTGGAATGACAACGACGATACCTTCCTTGGCGTTGAACAGGATTCCGATGAAGACGCCGATCAACCCGGCCTCACGGTTCAAGTCGTAAAAGGTTCCGCCGCTGCAAAAGCCGGCTTGAAAACCAATGATATTATCCTTAAACTCAACAACAAAACTACCAATACCTGGAGCGACCTGAGCAAAATCATCCGCGATGCCAAGCCCGGCGACCAACTCAACATCACCTACAGCTGCAACGGCAAAGAAGCCACGACGGTCGTCACCCTCACCAAACGTAGCGACCTCAAGTGCAATCCCGACGACAACAAACACGGGTTCCTCGGTGTCAATCAAACCAACAACGACGACGAAGACGAATCCGGCGTAAAAGTTGACATCGTAAACAAATCCGCCGCCGAAAAAGCAGGCCTCCGCGACGGCGATAAAATTGTGAAACTCAACGATACTGACATCAAAGACTGGGAAGACATCAGCGATTTCATGGGCGATACCAAACCTGGCGACAAAATTCAGGTTACTTACCAACGCGACGGCAAAAAAAGCACCGCCGAAGCCATCGCGGGCGAACAACAGGAATGGAATTGGGATAGCTGGAGTTCCGACAATTCAAACTGGAACGACCTGAATGTGAACATAAAAGACAAAGACGCCTGCCTCGGCGTTTACACAGAAACCTACACCCAAAACAACATAAAAGGTACCCGCATCAGCGGTTTTACAGATGAATCGGCGGCAAACGAGGCGAAAATGGCCGAAGGCGACATTATTACCGCCGTAAACGGTACCGAAGTAACAAGCCACAACGATCTTTGGAACGAAATCGCGAAATACCAGCCCGGCGCCAAGGTAAAAGTGGAATACCTCCGCGACGATAAACCCTTCACGGTAGAAGCAACGCTGAAAGCCTGCCGCGACAATGCTAATCAGGTGATTATCAATACCAATGAAGGTGAAGGCAATAGCCAGAGCCGTGAGTTTTACACCTGGAACTGGTGCAAAGCAGACCAGGAACGTATGCGCGAACGCCGTGTTATCACCATCCACAAAGGGGAAGGCGATACCGAAAAAGTAAACACC
>JBAXTB010000678.1:0-1709 GCA_037130425.1 Bacteroidota bacterium | reverse complement strand
TTTTCCTGCGCTTGTTCGTCCATAGAACGCAGGTCGATTTCTTCAAACGAGAGCGGCATTTCCTTGAATACGACCTGCAAGGGCCGTTGCGCGGCGCCGGTATGTTCGTTGAAAAAGGCCGTTCGAAGGATTGCATGACGCTTGATTAATTGCTGCCAGGCGTTTTTCAACAACCCGACATCCACGCTATTTCCCAAATTGATTTCCAACTGGACAAAATAAGCCGGCGAATCAGGGTTCAGCATCCATTCAAACAGCATACCCTCTTGCAAGGCAGACAAGGGGTAAATGTCCTCAATAGAAGACGCGTTCAGGTGGTGATGCGCCAAAAATTGATCGTACTCCGCCATATCCATACCGCAGCCGCTGAAATCGGCAGGACTTAAGCGACCCTTTTCCACCGATACGCAGTGTTCGATCAGGGAGCGAAGCGCATTGTGATATTCAGCGATTAATGACTCCATCCGCGCAGCCGCCATCCGTTTGGCGCTGTATGAGATGGAAATACGCAACTGCCCGCCTGTCATCATGCCCAAAACATCCACTTCATGCAATCGCGATACCCTCGGACTACTGGAATCGCCGACTTCTGCGTTGGAAAAACGAAACAAAGAATCCGAATTGCCCCCGAACTGATCAAACGAACCTAAGTAGTTGAAACTTATTTGGGATGCGCCTTGCAAAGACTTCATGTCGGCCAAATACCGCAGCAAGCCAAATCCCACGCCTTTATTCGGAACCTTCCGCAAGGCTTCTTTGACTTCCTGCAAATGCCGACCCGCCTCGCTGTGGTGCGACAGGATGAATGGGAAAATCGACGTGAACCAACCGATCGTTCGGCTAATATCCAGGTCTACAACTTGCTCGCGACCATGCCCTTCGAGGGTGATGGAATACGCGTCTGCGCCAAAACTTGCGTGCAGCGCCCGGCTGAGGGCTGTCAGCAGCAGGTCGTTAATTTCCGTATGATATGCCTGATTGGCTTGATGTAGCAGCGCATTTGTTTCTTCAACGCTTAATAAAAACGACAACACACTGGCATCCGATATTCGGTTTTCCTCATCCGGCTGATCCGGCAAAAAGCCGGGCAGGGCGCGGGATGCTTCCGAGATGGAGTTCCAGTAGGCAATTTGTTGTTCAGGGAATTGCTGCCCCACATATTCGCTCAGGGTGTTTGCCCACAACTGAAATGACGCCGTTTTTTCCGTTAATTTCAGTTTTTCTCCCGCTAAAACCTGCTTGTAAGCGATTTCAAGGTCCTCCATTAAGATACGCCAGGAAATGCCGTCAACCAACAAGTGATGCACGACCAAAAGCAGTTGGTCGGGATCAATACCGGTTTCATCGCGGAACACGACCGCTTTGAACAAGGGGCCGCTTTGCAAATCAAAACTGGCTTGTACTTCGTTTGCTTTTTGCAGCAATGGCTGTTGCGCTGCGTCCCCGGTCGGTAGCATACATACTTGCAAATCCGCTTGCTGGCCTGCTCCAATTGTTTGTACCAACCCGTTTCCTGCGGGCGCATATACGACGCGCAACATATCATGATGTTGCAAAAGCGCACTCAGGGCCCCCCTCAATATTTCCACATCAATTTGCAGGGGCCATTCCAACATGACCGCATAGTTGAAATGATGTTGGTCCACCTGACATGCATCAAAAAACCATTGTTGTACCGCCGTGAGCGGTACATCGCCGGTCATCAGTCC
>JBAXTB010000677.1:0-1714 GCA_037130425.1 Bacteroidota bacterium | reverse complement strand
CTTCCATCGGCGGCCTGAATTTGTTACCGGCTGCGGAAAAACAGCAGTTACTGTATGATTTCAACGACACCCGTTTTGACGTTCCTGAAGACAAAACGCTGGCGCAACTATTTGAATTACAGGCAAATAAAACGCCAGACGAGATCGCCCTTGTTTTTGAAAACAAACAACTGACTTACCGCGCGCTGAACGAAAGGGCCAACCGACTCGCGCATCACCTGCGCGTCGCATACACGATACAGCCCGACGACATCATCGCGCTCCAATTGGAACGCAGCGAATGGATGGTCATCAGCATACTGGCCGTGCTCAAATCGGGCGCTGCGTACTTGCCAATCGCGCCGGATATGCCGCAGGCGAGGGTCTTATATATGCTGCAAGATGCTCGGGCCAAAGCGCTGTTGACCGATGAGGCTACTTTAAAAACAGTGCAATTGTTTGAACATCAATTGCCTGTCGTCTCCGTTGAAAATCTTGAAATTACAGACCAACTGTTTTCAAACCCGCAGTCGATCAACGACAGCCGGGATTTAGCCTACATTATTTACACTTCCGGCTCTACCGGTCAGCCCAAAGGCGTCATGGTGGAACATTTTTCGGTCGTGAATTTCCTGACAGGCTTTAAAAAACAGGTGTTTGATTTGCACGAAGGCGTGTTGCGAACGGCCCTCACCGCCTCCTACACTTTCGACGGTTCAGTGCGCCTGATGCTCGGAAGTTTGTTTAACGGCTATCGTTTGCATGTTGTACCGGAAGCGGTAAAACTGAGTGCGGAGGCCATTCAACAATATTTAGCGCAGCACGAAATCGATTTGATTGACGGAACGCCGACTTTGCTGGCTTTGTGGCTGAACAACGGACTTCGGCAAACCGAAGAAATTGTGTTGAAAAACATCCTGCTTTCGGGCGAGGCGCTGCCTCAAGCCTTATTGCAAAAGTTTTATAGCAATTTCCCGCAAAACAATATCCGCATCACCAATTTGTACGGCCCGACCGAAACGACGATGGTGGCCACGCACCGCGTCATTTCATCGGGAGAAGCGGCATTACCCTCTACGGTCGGCAAACCCTTGCCGAATTACGAAATTTATATCCTGCACCCGGAACTCCGCCACCTGCAACCCATTGGCATTGCCGGCGAATTGTGCATTGGCGGTAAAGGTCTCACGCGCGGCTACCTGAACAACCCGGAACTGACGGCGGAAAAGTTTGTGCCGCACCTTTTCAAAACCGGCGAACGGATGTACCGAACCGGCGATTCGGCCCGCTGGCTGCCCGACGGCAACCTTGAATTCCTGGGCCGCATCGACCAGCAGTTGAAAATCCGGGGCTACCGGATTGAAGCAGATGAAGTGGAAAAAGCCCTGGCAGCGCACCCGTCCGTGCAAAGCTGCGTAGTTATTGGTTATGAAACCGAAGGAAATACCGAATTGGTCGCGTACTTGGTCGCAAATGCGCCTGAAACCGTAGCCGATACCAATACCTTGCGCAATTTCTTAGCCCAGACCCTGCCCGATTATATGATTCCGGCCTGGTTTGTGGAATTAGACGCCATCCCGTTAACGGCAAGCGGTAAAGTGAACCGCAAGGCGCTGCCTGCGCCTGATATGGAGCAATTAGCCTCGGGAACGGCGTATGTAGCACCGCGCAATGCGATTGAAAATCAATTGGTTGAAATATGGCAGCAGGTGCTTGGTCGCGAACAAATCGGGGT
>JBAXTB010000676.1:0-1717 GCA_037130425.1 Bacteroidota bacterium | reverse complement strand
GCCGTTCGACCCGAAGTCGTCATGCCGAATACAATGTCCCGGCGCTGGTTGTAGCGTCCAAGCAGAATGGCCCAAAGCCCCTGTAAAACCGTGTTCATACTCGCCTGCGCACGTGCGGCCAACTGCGATAAGGCCGCTGTTTCTACTTCACTCAGCTGGAACAGGCGCTCCCTTGGTATCACGAGGCCTGATTTACCGCCTGCTTTTAAGTCCGGAATCAGCCCCGCAGGCTCGTATTCATGCAGGTAGTCCTGCCAGAATTCACCAGATTTATCACTGTCTTGGGCTTCTAAATACCGAATATGGCTGCTGTAAGGTATTGGCGCAGGTAAATTACCCGTATTCCCATGCGTGTACAGCAACAGGAATTCTTTAAACAGAATGCCCAAACTCCAGCCGTCCATGATTATATGGTGGTTAGACATCAGCATCGTGCTGCGATGCTCGCTGCGCTGGAATAGCGCAAACCGAATCAGCGGCAAGGCGCTTAACTCAAAACCGCGCTTTTGATCCGCTGCGCGGTAAGCGGCTATGGTATTTTCCTGCGATTGTTCGTCCAGGGAGCGCAGGTCGATTGCCTCAAATGAAAGTGGCATTTCTTTGAATACCACCTGCAAGGGCCGCTGTTCAGCGCCGGTAAATTCATTGAAAAAGGTCGTGCGCAGGATCGTATGACGCTCGATTAATTGCTGCCAAACATTTTTTAGCAGCACCCCGTCCACACGATTTCCAAAATTAACTTCCAATTGGACAAAATAAGCCGGCGAATCCGGATTGAGCATCCACTCAAACAACATGCCCTCCTGCAAAGGGGACAGCGGGTAAATGTCCTCGATAGAAGACGCCTCAAGCCGATGATGCGCCAAAAACTGATCGTACTCCGCCATATCCATGTTGCAGCCGCTGAAATCAGCAGGGCTTAAGCGGCCATGCTCCACCGATACGCAGTGCTCAATCAGCGACTTTAAGGCTGTATGATATTCAGACACCAGGGATTCCATCCGCGCAGATCCCATCCGCTTGGCGCTGTACGAGATGGAAATACGCAACTGCCCCCCTGTCAATATGCCAGAAACATCCAATTCGTGCAAACGTGACGCCCTCGGACTACTCGAATCACCGACGCCGATGCTGGAAAAACCAAATAAACTGTCTGAATTATCCCCGAACTGGTCAAACGAACCTAAGTAATTGAAACTAATTTGGGACGCGCCTTGCAAAGACTTCATATCTGCCAAATACCGCAACAAGCCAAATCCGACACCTTTGGTCGGAACCTTTCGAAGCGCCTCTTTGACTTCCTGCAAATGACGGCCCACATCGCTTTGGTGTGACAGGACAAACGGGAATATTGACGTAAACCAACCGACCGTTCGGCTGATATCCAAGTCTACAATTTGCTCGCGTCCATGCCCTTCAAGGGTGATGGAATACGCCTCTGCGCCAAAACTGGCATGCAACGCCCGGCTGAGCGCTGTGAGCAACAGGTCATTAATTTCAGTATGGTATGCCTGGTTGACTTGATGCAACAAGGCACTCGTTTCTGCTTCACTCAACAAAAATGATAACGCACGGCTATCCGATATCCGGTTTTCCGCCTCCGGATGATCGGGCATAAAGCCGGGTAATGCGCCGGACGCTTCCGAGACGGACTTCCAGTACGCAATTTGTTGTTCCGGGAATTGTTGGGCCACATAGTCGCTCAAGGTGTTTGCCC
>JBAXTB010000675.1:0-1719 GCA_037130425.1 Bacteroidota bacterium | reverse complement strand
CATCAAAAAACCATTGTTGTACCGCCGTGAGCGGTACATCGCCGGTCATCAGTCCTTGTTCGTATTTGCGCTTTTTGCGCTCCATCCTGTTTGCTTGTCCGGCAATCGTGGGGTGCGCAAACAATTCTTTCATGGCCAATTGCCAGCCCGCAGCGCCCAATCGGGAACTAATCTGGATGGCCTTAATTGAATCGCCGCCAGCGTGGAAAAAGTTATCGTGTACGCCGATACCGCTGCGGCGTAATACTTGTTCCCAAATATCGGAGAGCAGTCGTTCGCGTTCGTTGCGGGGCGCAACATAGAGGGTTCCGAAAGATAAAGTTCCCTGCGCAGGCGCGGGCAAGGCTTTGCGGTCTACTTTGCCGGTGCTCGTAAGCGGCAGGGCCTCCATCTCCACAAAGTAGGCCGGAATCATATAATCCGGCAGGCTGAGGGAAAGGAAATTCCTTAGTTCGGCCGTATCAGGCAGGGAGCCGGTGGCTTGGAGTACCAAATAGGCGACTAATTCTTTACCCTGTTCAAAAGCATGGCCCACCACGAAGCAGGATTGAATGGACGGATGTTCAAGCAGCGCCTGCTCAATTTCCCCTGCCTCCACGCGGAAGCCGCGAATTTTCAATTGTTGGTCGATGCGCCCCAGGAATTCGATGTTTCCATCCGGCAGCCAACGTGCGTAATCGCCCGTTTTATACAAGCGCTCGCCCACTTTGAATGGATGCGGAATGAATTTCTCAGCCGTTAATTCCGGGTTGTTGAGGTAGCCGCGGGCCAAACCGGCCCCGGAAACGCATAATTCGCCCTTGACGCCGATGGGCGCCAATTGGTAGCACGCATCAAGAATAAATGCCTCCGTGTTGGAAATGGGTTTACCGATCGGGGCAGCCCCGACAATCGTTCCCATACTGCTAAGATCACAAAAGGTACTATATGTCGTATTCTCGGTCGGACCGTACACATTGTTTACACGGCAATTCGGCAAACTTTTGATCGCCCTGTTAATATGACTGACCGATAAAACCTCTCCTCCGGCCAATAAATACCTTAAAGAACTCAAATCCGATATATCCGCATCTACCAGCAGGTGAAATAAGCCCGTCGTTAAGAAAATGATTGTTACGCCATTTTCCCGAATTGCATCCTTAATATCCTCAAGCGTCGGCTTTTGTTGGGTAACAACGATCAACTTGCCGCCATTTAATAATGGCCCCCAAATTTCAAAGGTGGAGGCATCGAAGGAATAGGTCGCTAATTGAATAAAGACCTGCGTTGAATCAAACGGAATGTAATTGGTGTTCCTGACAAGGCGAACTACGCCCCGGTGCTCCACCAATACGCCCTTCGGCAAGCCTGTGGAACCGGAAGTATAGTTGATATAGGCCAAATCCCCGCTACCATTGATGTGCAACGGATTTTCCTTGTTTGGGGTAGACACTTTGTCCACAACCAACACAGGCAACATATTTTCAAACGTTTGCGCATGTTCCAACAAATGCTCCTGCGTGAGCAGCGCCCGTGCATTGCAATCTTCCAACATGTGTTTTGCGCGCGTCGCAGGCGCATCCGGCGCGAGCGGCAAATATGCGCCGCCGGATTTCAACACCCCCAAAATGGCGATAATCATCCATTCGCTCCGTTCCAATTGCAAGGCCACAAAATCATCCGGACGAATGTTATATGTATCGCGCAGATAATGCGCCAATTGATTGGCTTTTTCGTTCA
>JBAXTB010000674.1:0-1722 GCA_037130425.1 Bacteroidota bacterium | reverse complement strand
CGCTGCCCGTTCACCCACCGACTTTCATCCGAACACAAGAACGCCACCACCGAACCAATATCCTCCGCCGTGCCCACGCGACCAAGCGCTGTTGAACTCGTCAAATAGCCCTTCATCTGTGGGTTGCTGCGAATGGCGGCGTTGTTGAAATCCGTTTCAATCGGACCCGGCGCCAACACATTGGCACGGATGCCGCGTGCGCCTAATTCCTTGGCCAAATAGCGGGTAAAGGTTTCCACCGCGCCTTTCATGGAAGCGTACATGCTATAACCGGGCACACAAAAGCGCGTGGTGCCGGTTGAAATATTCACAATGCTGCCGCCGTCATTCAGGTAGGGCAACAGTTTTTGCGTCAGAAAATAAACGCCCTTGAAGTGAACGTTCATAAAGTTGTCGAAATCGGCTTCCGTGGCATTTACAAAGGGAATCGTAGCGCCCATCCCGGCATTGTTGACCAAATAATCCAGTTTTGCGCCGCCGAACGATGTATTTAAGACTTCTGCCACCTGCGCCACAAAACCATCCGCCGCATTTGGAACGGATAAGTTGAGTTGCAAGGCAACAGCCGTTTCACCCATTGCCTGGATTTGCGCCACCACCGCTTCAGCGTCTTCTTTATTGTTATTATAGGTGAGGATGACGCCGCGTTTTTGTTCGGCGAGGCGAAGCGCCATATCTTTTCCCAATCCGCGGCTGCCGCCGGTAACGAGTGCTATTTTTGACATTGAGTTTTTGATTGAATTATTTTGTGCTTGATATTCAGGAGGTTACTTTAATCATTTATACCGCAACATCGCTTGTATTTTTTCCCACTTCCGCAAGGACAAGGCTCGTTTCTTCCGACCTTGGTTGATTTGATAATCGGTTCATATGATGGAGTAAAGGTACCAAGGATCGGCTTCTTTACTTTTTCTTGCATCGATTCCTCCCATTTCAATTGCCTTTCTTCACGTTTTTTTTGCGCTTCTAATTCATGGGCATACCAGTCAGCCACATTGGGGAAAATGTTACGCTTACAATCATTATCACGTCTGTACGAAGTAATAAATTCCTCCCAATCGCCAAACATCCCCAAATCAACCAGATCATTGTCATAACATTGTTCGACAAGCGGCAACAGAGAATCCTCCTTCAGATCATCGACCGCACTTGCTAATATGGTCACATTACATTCTACCTCAAGGCGTAACGCATCGGTATATTCTTTACGCAGGTAAAAATCAAATAATTCTTTAAGTTTTTCTACTACCTCTTCGCGTTTTTCAGGAAAATGCAAGGCAGCCTGCGCCATAACCTCCAACGCATTACTTGGGACATACTCTCCGGCGATATTGTTATCTTTTACGAACTCCGCAAGATCGTTCAAACGGTTCATACCGCACCACATAAGCGGTTCCCACATTTCATCCCAAAACCAGTCTGAAAACCAGAAATCAATCCATTTACCGTCCTGTCGATGCACTTCCAACAGGAGCGGCAGACTTTCCTCGGCCCTTAAGCCGCCCAATAGGAGCATGGCGTGAAAGGGGAACCATTGGGTATTTTCATTCCATTCCAGTTCCTGGTAGGCATCATAACGATCTATGGCGCCTCTTAACACCGCTTCTAAATCCGCAATCACAGTTGCCCTGGGCAATTGTAAAATCGCCTCAATAACGTCAGTCGGCAGGTCAAAACCGTAACGATAAAGGTTTTCGATTTCCGGATGGTTGAAGTGAGGTA
>JBAXTB010000673.1:0-1738 GCA_037130425.1 Bacteroidota bacterium | reverse complement strand
GTAGCGGCTTTTTTAATTCAATCTGCCCCACAAAAGCAAAAAATATTTGTGCGGCGATTCGGTATTAATCTGTTATTTCCCAGTCGCAGATTTCATCAACTTAACCACCCGCACGCCTTCTTCCTTCGTTTGAAGCGAAACAAGGTACATGCCAGTAGGCCAGTTCGCCAGTGAAATTTCGGTTTGTTCCGCAGCGCCGTCAAGCACTTGCTCGAACAATTGGCGGCCGGTAATGCTGAAAATACGCAGCGTTTTTGATTCAGTGCTTGAAGTAAGTGTCACACGAGCCAAATCAGTGGTAGGATTCGGTGCTACCGACAATGTGTATTCGAACGGCGTTTCCACCGCATCACGGTTGTCGACATTACCGTTTACAGTGCCCGCATTGCCCGCCAGCCAGATTACCGCATTGAGCAGCATCTTTTTGTGGTTGCCCGAAACCTCACCCGTAAAACCATTGTACAACTGGTCGTTGGTGTCGCCGGTGCCGTCATCCACCGGACTGCTGTCGCCAAGGGCCACCACGCGGCCAGCGCCATAATTGGCTTGTGCGAGCATGATGTTGTAACTGTTTAGCGCAGCGCCGGATTTCCAGAACAGACCTTTCACCGTTGCATTCTCCGAAGTACTGATCGTCATCGTATTCCCGTTCGAAAATTGCAGTTGTGTGGCGCTGCCCTGGGTGCCATTGAGGATTTTATTGTTCGGCAAATTCGCTCTGTTGGAAGTTATTTGCGAAAAGTTTTGCGAATCAAAACTGATACCAAAAGGGTTTGACGCAATGCCATTGTTTGACATCAAATCATTCCAGATTTCAGGCGCATCCCAGCCGTCGTTGTTGCGATCCGAGCTGGCGTGGTCGGCGATCATAAACAGGCCGCCGCCCGCGTTCACCCATTGAATGATGGCGTCTTTTTCGGAACTTGTAAACACAATATTCGGTTCATCCACCACAAATACCTTGTAGTGCGACAAATCGCGGGGATTGGATGAGTTGTTAAAGGTGATAAGCCCGTTGTAAGGCAAGGTTTCAATCGTGTAACCCAATTTGGCCAAACTCACACCGAAAGACGACAAGGCACCTTTCCAGTACGTTTCAGCCGTTGAACTTGTAATGCCCGATTGCGCAGGCGTGGGAATGCCCGCCGGGTTTGATTCATTTCCGGAGCCTGGAATAGCCAGACCCGCTGAATTAAAACCGATATTCCAAAGATCGGCATCTACCACCCAGTCGGCGTTACCGGCCATTTGAGCGCTGGAGGCGTCGAACAACACTTTATTGGTTTGCGAGAAGGCGAAAAAAGATACGCTAAGCGTCAAAAAAAGCGAAAGGCAAGCACTTTTCATGAAATTATTTGTTTGAGTAGATGAAATAAGAAGTAGATTAGGTTTCAAGGGAAAAACGCGTAAATATACTGTACGCATTTTTAAGTAAATAATCTTGTTGTTCAAATCCCTCATTTTTCAGGCTGAAACGGGCATAAGCGCTGGCTCAGCGGGTTAAATACTGGTCTAAATCTTTACACTTTAATCAAATATTTTACATTTAGAGGGAAAACCCATCCCAAAAAGTCTTAATGTTGCAGCACTCAATTAATTGTAAATATGCGACAATCGGTACTTCTTTTTTGCCTCCTCCTCACCATTTTCCTGCACTGCAAACCTGCCATGGACGACACTGCTGCCATCAAACAACTCTTAGAAAAAGAATCGGCCACCTGGCGCGCCGGCGATTTCA
>JBAXTB010000672.1:0-1746 GCA_037130425.1 Bacteroidota bacterium | reverse complement strand
AAGTAAACAATCATAAATTTAGGTCACATGAACAGACGTTCCTTCCTTCAAAACTCCCTAACCGTCGCGGCCGGTAGCGCACTCGCCACCACAAGTCCGCTCAGCGCAAAAGCCCTGAATTTTTCCCCAAATGAAAAATACCGCATCGGCCTCATCGGCGCCAACGGCATGGGCTGGCGCGACCTGACGGCGTTTTTGAAGCAATCCGGCGTGGAATGTGCGGCCATCGCCGACATTGACCAATCGGTGCTGGATCGCCGCGCAGCCGATGCCGAAACCTTGCAAGGCTTTAAACCTCAACTGTTCAAAGATTACCGGCGTATGCTCGAAATGAAGGACATCGACGCCGTCATCATCGGTTCGCCTGACCATTGGCATTGCCTGCATTACTGCGACGCTTTGGCCGCCGGCAAACACGTTTATTGTGAAAAACCCTTGGGCCGCACCATTCAGGAGTGTAAAATTATGCTGGCCGCCGCCAAACGAAATCCCGGCAAAATGGTGCAAATCAACCAATGGCAACGCAGCGGAACCCACTACGCCTCGGCGCTCGATTATATCAAAAGCGGGAAATTGGGCAAGGTGCGCCTGATCAAAACCTGGTCTTACGTGGGTTGGAAAAAGCCCCTCGAATTTAAGCCCGATAGTGCAGCGCCCGAAGGCGTGGATTACGATTTTTGGTTAGGCCCGGCGCCCAAACGGCCCTTTAATCCCAACCGTTTTCACTTCGAATTTCGCTGGTTTTGGGATTACGCCGGCGGCTTGATGACCGACTGGGGCGTGCATGAAATTGACATCGCGCTGGAAGGTTTGGGTTTGAAAACACCTAAATCCGTGATGGCTTCGGGCGGCAAATTCGGCTACCCGGACTCCGACGGCCAAACGCCCGACACCTTGCAGGCTGTGTACGAATTTGATTCCTGCAACATCCTTTGGGAGCATATCCTCGGCATCAGCGGCGGACCTTACGGGCGCGCGGAAGGCATTGCGTTTATCGGCAACAACGCCACGCTGGTCATCGACCGAAATAACTGGTCGCTGCTGCCCGAATCGGAAAAAGCGGCCGACGGACTTTTGCATTACAAAGCGGAAAAATTGCCCGATCAGGTACGTCCGACCGGCACGGAATACGTTGATTTACACGCCAAAAACTTCTTAGACTGCATCCGCGACAACACGCCGGAAAAACTGAATTGCGGCATTGAAACGGCGGCTAATGTGGCCATCAATTGCTGTATCGGCAATATTTCCCAGCGTTTGGGGCGCAAGGTTTATTGGGACGCCGAAAAAGGTATGTTTAAAAACGACCGCGAAGCCGACCGCATGATGGACGCAGATTATCAAAACGGCTGGAAATTGCCGGTTTAAAGGATTTATGATGGTTAAAATGCACCAAACCATGCGCTGGTACGGTCCGCACGACCCGGTCAAACTAAGCGATATTCGTCAGGCCGGATGCGCGGGCGTGGTCACCGCTTTGCACCATATTCCGTACGGGGAAGTCTGGACGATACCCGAAATTGAAAAGCGCAAACAACTGATTGAAGCGGCCGGCATGACTTGGACCGTCATTGAAAGTTTGCCGGTGCATGATGATATTAAACGCCAAACCGGCCAATGGCGCACGTACATTGAGCATTACAAAACCAGTTTGCGCAACGTGGCGGCTTGCGGGCTGAAGGTCGTGACCTACAATTTTATGCCCGTGCTCGATTGGTTGCGCACCGATCTTCGTTATGAAATGCC
>JBAXTB010000671.1:0-1748 GCA_037130425.1 Bacteroidota bacterium | reverse complement strand
GCCCCATGCAAACCTGGCTTTCCTACCATATTTACCCGCTTGAAGTTCAAGATGTCTTCCTTGCACGTGCCGTTCGTCCTTTTTTAGAACAATATATCTGGCCCCGGAAAGGCGCCCGGGCTTTTTTTGTGCGTTATGCCGATGAAAAAGGTCCGCACATACGCCTGCGCCTGCGTGCGGAACCGGATTGGGTGGAAGAAACGCTAAAACCGGCGTTCGAGGGCTGGTTTGCTGAGCGTGGCAGCTGGGCTGAGGTTCCCTACGAGGCGGAACCGGAGCGCTTTGGCGGGGAAGCGCTGCTGGGTTGGGCGGAAGAATATTTCCACATCTCCACCCGTGTGGTGCTCGATTTGCTGAACCGCCCCTACACGTATGGCGATGCGATGTATGATGCCTTGCGGATGCACACCATTGCACTTTACACGGCCGGGTTTGAACGGGAAAAAGCGGTTTGGTATTTTGACCAATTGGGTCGCCAATGGTGTCGCTTGTTTTTTAAACCGGAAGATGGCAATCCGATTGAAGACGCGGATATTCAGGGGATTTACGAAGGATTTGAAAGCGCGCTTGCGCCACAGAAAGACGCGTTGCGCGAGACGGTCGGCGCATTTTGGGACGCGTTGGTAAAAGATAAGCAGGACCCTAAACAGCCGGAATGGGTGCGTTGGGTACGTGCTAATCAGTTGATCCTCAAAGAACTCGATACAAACCTTGAAAAAGCCCTGCCCAGTTTGTTACACCTGAACAACAACCGACTCGGCATTCAAAACCAGGATGAAGTGTATTTGAATTACATTTTGTCAAAAGTGCTTTGAGGGGAACACACAGCGTGTCGCATGCCCCCCTCTCACACTTGGCTCACTCTTTAGCAGTCAGGCTCATTTTCCGGCTTTCCGTACCAAACGGCGTTTGCACGGTGTAAAACCATATTCCTGCACTGCCCAATGCGTTGCGGTCTAATTTAAAACGTTGGTATCCTTTTTCAAAATCAGCCTGTTGCGTATAAACGGTTTTGCCGCTTGGGTCGGTAACGCTGAGGGTGGCGCGACCGGGTTCGGGCAGGTAAAAACCGATGCTTGTTTTGTGTACAAATGGATTGGGCTGGTTTTGGAATAACTCAAATCCTGCCTTTGAAACGGTCGTTCCGGCTGATCCGTTAAAAATAAACTGTACCGGCTGCGGCGTTCCTCCGGTGGCCGTTTCGTAGGCTTCTGCCCGGGTAATGCTGCTCGATAAAGCAATCAGTTCGTGTAGGGGCGCTTGTGCGCGCACGCGTACCCGCAAGGCAAAATCCGGCGTGCCGGTTCCATTCCAACTCACAGTTAATGCCGAACGTTCGGGGAACAACGCAAACTGATCGGCCTGCATACCGACTCCGGGTTCAATTGATAGGATGTCTAAGTCCTTGAAAATCAAAGTGAATTGGAACCCGTCAAGCGCTTCTGTGGCTTTGATTCTGATCAGTTTTTCATGGTCGGTTTTTAATTCCGTTTCCTCCATAAGGAATGAAGCCGCCCGGTCACTGCGTACTTCTGCCTGGGTCAGTGCGTTCGGAATGGCCGTCCCGTTTACATCTCCGATTTTTATGGAAACAAAATCTTCGCCCACGGTGCTGCCTGTAAAAGAGGCGATGTTGCGGTTTTCTGGGAAATTATCCTGAAACGGGTTGGACGGGTGTTCGAAAACAAAGGTTTTATCCACAAAACGCCAGGAAGTATTGCCCGGCAAATCGGGGTAAATCCCAAGGA
>JBAXTB010000670.1:0-1750 GCA_037130425.1 Bacteroidota bacterium | reverse complement strand
AACTGCCTGCTGCATTGAGCGTTTGGCCGTTAAAAAGGAATGTTTCGCCTGCGCAAATACTCGCTTGTTGCACCGAGTTTTTCGTCGGTAAAACACTCAAATTTAAAGTAACCGTACTGTCGCAGCCGTTTGCAGCGCTCAGGTTTGCGGAAAAACTGCCTGCTGCATTGAGCGTTTGGCCGTTAAAAAGGAATGTTTCGCCTGCGCAGATACTCGCCTGTTGCACCGAGTTTTTCGTCGGTAAAACACTCAAATTTAAAGTCACCGTACTGTCGCAGCCGTTTGCAGCGGTTAAGTTTGCGGTAAAAGTGCCTGCTGCATTGAGCGTTTGGCCGTTAAAAAGGAACGTTTCGCCTGCACATAAGCTCGCTTGTTGTGTGGAACTTGCCAGTGGCAGCACTTTAATGAAAGCAGGCTTTACCAGGCTATCCTTGCCTGCTATGTTTTCAACCACCAAGGTAGCCGCGAAGACCCCGGCCATCGAATAGGTCACTACAGGATTTTTAGCGGTTGAGAACGCGGGTGAACCACCAGGGAAATACCAGCGCCGGACTGCATTAGTATCAGCGGTAGATTGGTCAAAAAACTGGGCGCTCAGGGTGTTACAAGCAAGGGTATGATCTGCTGAAAATGCGGCTATCGGCGGCGGCAGTGTCGGGCATTGGGCCTGCACGGCTTCTAATAGTCGGGTATGAGCGGCAGTCAACACCGGGGTCAGCGTTGCGTCCTCCATGTCAATTTTATAAACCTCCATGTAACGCATTCCAAATGCGATGCCTCGATTAATGGCACTGTCTATGACCACGGATTTTGAATTTGGCAGGATACCACATTGATTCATACGCGCGGGGCCATCCTGCACATTCCAGAGCATTTGTGCGCCGTTTTTACATGGATTTTGGATAACAGGATACCACTGAGAGGTAGGCTGAATGTTTGGAGGCGGGTTGCAACCGGCAAGGTCTTCCCGCCAAACGCCGAAGCGACTTGGATAGGTGGCAAGCCCATAATTTGCAAATTGCTGTGAAATATAGTTTCTTGCGTGTCCCGTTGCCGCAGGTTCATAGATTTGATAATCCATTGAATTCCATTGCGGTGTGTTGGGGAATGCCGTCATGTACGTGTCAAGAACCTGTTTCATTACGGCTACGATCGTGTCCGCATGATAACCGAATGACTGCCAAATCGGTTGCCAGCCGGAGGGCGTCAGTATATCGTCTTTGGGTAAGTTGCGCGAGAAAAAAGCGGCCACTGAATTCAGATAACTGACGGTCGGATTGGCCGAAAAATGTTGACCTAATGCTTGATTGAGGTTTTTGACGCGGCTTACAAAAACTGGGTTCCAAGGCACATAGTCGCTTAGGGTGTCGCCAAATGTGGGGTGGTTCGGGTTTATGTCAATGTACTTGTATTCCTGAGCGCCAAGGGTTTTCAGCCATTGCGGGGTACCAAGCACTGAAATGGATACTTTTTTACCGGCTGCGGAGGCTTTCGCCACTTCGCCATCCAGGAATGTCCAGTTAAACACGCCGGGTGCGGTTTCCAACGAACTCCATAGTACACGAAGCGCGGCGCCATCCACGAATGTTTTTGAAAAATCAGCGGTCGGCAGCGGTTGATTGGTGATTCCAAGGATATACAAGCCGGGATGTCCCCCAAATGGTGTTTGGGCTTGTGCCTGGGCCATAAATAGCAAAAAGAGGAAGGCGAGATTTTTCATAATCTTTTACTGGATTTATTGATTAAAATG
>JBAXTB010000067.1:0-19989 GCA_037130425.1 Bacteroidota bacterium | reverse complement strand
CGTTTTTCCTGTAAAACCGACTCAAATTTCCCGCCGAAACCGTATCCGGCTGCAACTGCCAGGCTTCCTGCAAGGCATTGGCCCCAGATGCGTCGCCGCGATGTATTTTATCCACGCCGTCGCCTTCGAGCGCATACACGAGGCCGATTTTGGATTTGTCGTCTTGTGGGTAAAGTCGATGGGCGCTGCGGTAGGCCGTCACGGCGTTTTCATATTGTTGCAGGTAAAAAGTGCAGGCGCCGTACGCCAGCAAGGCATCATAATACGTGGGATGTAAGGCAACGGCTTTTTTCAAATGTTCGGCCGATTGTTCCAACAAGGCGCGGCGCTGGGTCACATCGGTTGCTTGAAGGGCCTGTGTGAGCAGCAAGGTGCCTAAACTGTTGCGCAATTTGGCGCTGTTTGGGGCATGTGTAATGTCGGTTTTAAACAAGGTTTCATTGCTTTTCCAGGCGGAATTGCGCTGAATGGTTAAAAAGGCAAAACCAAGCGAAATGATCGCAAAAACGGCTAAGACCAGATTCGAGCGCTGCTGCCCGGCGATTTGCAGCGCCCCAGCCGCCAGGGCTAAACAGAATCCAAACGAGGGCAAAAACAAAAAACGTTCGGCCATCAAAGTGCCGACGGGAAACACAATATTGGCCGTCATGCCCAAGGCTGCCGCAAAAAACAATAAACCGAAGCCTACTACGCCACGTTTTTGCGCATTCCAAACGGCAAAAACAAGCAAAAAAGTCAAAACAAACGCGCTCAACAACACCGCAACATTTCCCGGCTGCTGCAAGGCAATTTGAAACGGATAGTAATCGTGCGTAAGCGGCATTGGCCATAACATGAGCAGCAGGTAGCGGCCCAGCGTGTACACAATGGTCGCGATTTTCATGCCCGGCGCACAGGCGACCCATTGATGCCCGTTGAACTGCAAAAACGGGTTGTTCATCGGATCTTGCATGGCCTGTCCCGCGAACTGCCAACCCAACACGCTGCCCCGAATGCCGATAAAAACAAGCACCGGAAGCCACCATAATCCTGAAAACTTGAAGGCTTTGCCCATGCTTGTTTGCCTGAAAATCCACAAGGCAAACGGCGCGACAACGGCTAAAATCAGTGCGTTTTCCTTGGCAAAACAGGCTGCAAAAAACAAACCAACCGAGGCCCAGGCGCTGCGTTTATCATTGCTATCAAACGATTTAAACAACAAATACAAAGCGCCCAGCCCCAAAATCAGGGCTAATTGTTCATCGCAGCTTTTGATGTTGGCCACGACTTCCGTATGAATCGGATGGGCCGCAAACAACAGGGCCGTCAGCAAGCCGGCCAACTTTCCTTGCGTATTTTCCTTTAGCAACAAAACCGTCAAACGATACACGAGCACGCCCGCGCCCGCAAACAACAACACAGAAAATAAGTGAAAGACCAAGGCATTATTCCCGAAAACCTGCCATAACAAGGCAAAAAACGCCAAAGAGAGCGGTCGGTATCGTCCCCCGCTGAGCAGGTTTTCCCGGCCTGCTATTTGTTCATAGCCCGCAAAACTGTCGTGCCCGAAAATATCCGGGATCCCCGAAATGCCCTGCTGCACAAAATGGTTGCGCGAAAGCACCACTTCGTCGTCGAGTACAAAACCATGCCCCAGCGTGTTGGCGTACAAGGCAAAGGCCGCCAAAAACAAGCCGATGGAGATCAGGCGCGGGTTTTCAATCCGGTTCATGTTTGTTGTGTTATATCTTTTCGCATCGGGCGTTGTATGATGCGATTTTTTGCGTTTTCGCATCGGGCGTTGCCGACGGTGTTGATTGCGTTTTCGCATCGGGCGTTGCCCAATGCTGATGATTACGCCCTTTCAGGGCTTTTCGTTGCATAACCGTTCATCATCCGCCAACCCACACCGTCCACCGTCCACCGTCCACCGTTTAAGCGTCAAAACTCACCACCACCCGTTTCGTTTTAGGGTGCGCCTGACATGTCAAAATATATCCGGCTTCAATTTCATCGGGTTCCAGGCCATAGCACAATTCCATGTGGGCCTCGCCTTCCAGCAATTTGGCTTTACAGGTACAGCACACGCCGCCTTTGCAGGAAAAGGGCAGGTCGGCGCCCGCGCGCATGGCGGCATCCAGCAGCGTACTACCCGCCGAAGGTAATACAAAATCAAAGGCCACGCCGTCCTGAATCACGGTAATGGACGCTTCAAAACTCGCTTCTGCGGCCTGATTGCGCACAACCGCCTGTTTAGGCTTTGAGCCGGCCGTAAACAATTCAAAATGAATGGATTTCGGATTGGCGCCCAAAGATTCCAGCGTGTCTTTCACCGAAAAAATCATCTCCTCCGGGCCGCAAAGGAAAAACGCGTCCACCTCGGCGGCGTTAAAAAACGCTTTTCCAAAACTTTGGCATTTTTCAGCATCAATGCGGCCATGATACAGCGGACTGCCCACCGATTCGCGGCTCAAGATATGGTGTACCGCTAAGCGGTCAGGATATAAATTTTTAAGTTCTTCTAATTGCTCCCGGAAAATAATAAAATCGAAGCCTCGGTTGCCGTAAAACAGGATAAAACGGCTGCCTGGCTCCTGCTGCAAAGTTGTTTTCAGGATGCTCAATACCGGTGTGATGCCGCTGCCGGATGCAAATGCGACGTATAATTTGCGGTTGGCCGTATCTAATTCCGTGTAAAAGCGGCCTTGCGGGGGCATCACCTCCAGCACATCGCCCACTTTAAGGGTTTCATTGGCGTAGGTACTGAATACGCCTTGCTCCACTTTTTTAATTGCCACGCGCAGTTCGCCGTCCTGCACACCCGAACAAATCGAGTACGAACGCCGCACGTCTTCCCCGTTGATGGTGTTGCGCAGCGTGAGGTATTGGCCTTGTTTGAACTGGAATAATTGCCGGAGTGTTTCAGGTACTTCAAACGAAACAGATACGGTATCGGGCGTCTCGCGGCGCAAGTCACGCACAGTAAGCGGGTGAAATTTGAGCGACATAAAATTATGATGGTGGTGTGGTCAGTGCAAAATGCCGTTAATGGTTTAAAAACCGCGTTTTACACTGCTTATTTGGTACAGGTAACAATACGAAAAAGTGTACCCCGCAATGGATGGGAGTACACTTCCTGTGCAGGGCGAAGCGCCGACTGCGACTACAACAACCGGACGAATTAAGCCAGGTGGTTGACGTGGCGCATCAAACCGCTTTTCAGGTTGGCGGCTTTGTTGCGGTGGATATTGCCGCGTTTTGCCAACCGGTCGATCATGCTGATAACCTTCGGAAGGAATGATGCTGCTTCCGCTTTTTCTTTCAGATCGCGCAAATTTTTGATCGCAGTACGCGCCGTTTTCTTGTAGTAGCGGTTTTGCAAACGCCGCTTGTCATTCTGACGGATACGCTTTAGGGCTGACTTATGGTGTGCCATATAATGCAGGAATCGTTTATGCTGTTGTTAGGTATGGATTCTTGAAAAGACGCCTGTGTTTAAACAGGGGGTCGTTTTGGGCGGGCAAAGGTAAGATTCTTTCCGAATAAAAGAAAACTCTGTGATAAATTTTATTTGGCATATCGTTTTCTATATGTTTGCGGACTGTTTTTCCACACTTGCTCTATTTTTGCAGCCAGCTTTTCAAGCGCGGCATCCCGCAAAGTTCTATCTTTGCAGACTTTTACACAAACGATTGATTTTGAAGTTTATAGACCATCTTTAAGATGAAAGATTTTTCTGCAGTTTTTAATGCGCACCCACAGTATATCGACCAAATGTACAAATCCTGGCAAAGCGAACCCACTTCGGTGGAGTCGGACTGGCAAGCGTTTTTTAAAGGATTTGACTTTGCGTTAACGTCCGCCAACGGCAACGGAGCGGCTGTTTCTTCCAATAACGGCACGGCAACGAACCTCAATAAAGAATTCGGCGTGATCGGTTTGATCCACGGATACCGTGATCGGGGGCATACGCTTTCCACCACCAACCCGCTCAAACCGCGCAAAGACCGTATGCCGCGTCTTGATTTGGCTGATTATGGGCTTTCTGAATCTGACTTAGACACGCCATTTGCGGCTGGTTTTGAACTGAATATGCCCAACGCTACCCTGCGCGCTATCATTGATCGTTTGCGCGTGCTGTATTGCGGCAACATCGGCTTTGAAAGCACACACGTATTTAATAAAGACATGCGCCAATGGCTGCGTGACCGCATCGAAGGCCGTAATGTGGCCGCTGATTACGGTTTTAGCCATGATAAAAAGAAACGTATCCTCGAAAAACTGAACGGCGCCGTGGGCTTCGAACAGTTTTTGGCTACCAAATTCGTCGGACAAAAACGTTTCGGCTTGGAAGGCGGCGAGGCTACGATTCCGGCCTTGGACGCCATTATTAATAAAGCCTCCGAAGGTCAAACGCCGGTAGAAGAGGTCGTGATCGGGATGGCCCACCGCGGTCGCCTGAATGTGTTGTGCAATATTGTTGGCAAAACTTACGAGCAGATTTTCAACGCATTTGAAGATAAAACGATTCCGGATCAGAGTTTTGGTTCAGGCGACGTGAAATACCACCAGGGCTATTCTTCTCAAGTGAAAGCCGCCAACGGTAAAAGCGTGTATGTAAAATTGCTCCCGAATCCGAGCCACCTCGAAGCGGTGAATCCGGTGGTAGAAGGTTTCTGCCGCGCCAAACTCGACATTTTATACAACAAGGAATACGACCGCGTGCTGCCGATCCTGATTCACGGCGACGCTGCCGTGGCCGGTCAAGGCATTGTGTATGAAGTGACGCAAATGATGTCGCTGGAAGGTTATAACACCGGCGGAACGGTGCATTTGGTTATTAACAACCAGATCGGTTTTACGACCGGTTGGGAAGACGCGCGCTCCAGCACTTACTGTAGCAGTGTAGCCGAAGTGGTGCAGGCTCCCGTTTTCCACGTCAATGGCGACGATCCCGAAGCGGTGGTGTTTGCGGTGGAACTGGCGACGGAATTCCGCCAAAATTTTAAAGCCGACGTGTTTATTGACCTGGTTTGCTACCGCCGAAACGGCCACAACGAAAGCGACGAACCGCGTTTTACCATGCCGGCCCTTTGGAAAATCATTGAAAAACACAACGATCCACGCTCTTTGTACAGCGAAGTGCTTGTAAAACGCGGCGATGTGGAAGAAAAACTCGCCAAAGACCTCGACTCGCAATTCAAGGCCGACCTGCAAGCGCGTTTGGATAATGTACGCCAGCACCCGCTGCCTTACACATACCAGGAACCAGAATTGGCCTGGAAAGCCTTGAAAAAAACGGTTAACGACGATGATTTTCAGGAAAGTCCCGAAACAGGCATCCCGCGTCCGGTGCTCGATCATTTGATCAGCCACCTGCTTACGGTACCATCTGATTTTACGCCGCTGCCTCAGATTGCCAAAATTATTGAGGTCAAAAAACAATTGGCCACTACCGGTAAAATCGATTGGGCTATGGGCGAATTGATGGCTTACGGCTCCTTGTTGCTTGAAGGACATAACATTCGCATGAGCGGTCAGGACGTGAAACGGGGCACTTTCAGCCACCGCCACGCCTGCATTTATGATGCAAATACCAATAAAGAGGTGAACCGCCTTGAAGGTTTGAGCGAACGCCAGGGCAAGTTTTACATTTACAATTCCCTGCTGAGCGAATACGGTGTGCTGGGTTTTGAATATGGTTATTCGCTTTCAACGCCCGATTCGTTGGTGTTGTGGGAAGCCCAGTTCGGCGATTTTGCCAACGGCGCCAGCACCATAATCGACCAGTTTATCTTTTCTGCCGAATCCAAGTGGAACCGTATGAGCGGTTTGGTGATGTTGCTGCCCCACGGCTACGAAGGCCAAGGCCCGGAACACTCCAGCGCGCGTTTGGAGCGTTTCCTGCAAGGCTGCGCAGAAAACAACGTAACGGTGGCTAACATAACCTCGGCCTCCAACTTCTTCCACCTGCTGCGCCGTCAAATGCTGCGTCCGTTCCGCAAACCGCTGATCGTAATGTCGCCAAAATCAACGCTGCGTCCGCCGTTTAACCTCGGTGAAATCAGCGAATTAGAATCCGGCACGCGTTTCCATGAAATCCTCGACGATGTGCAGGCCGATCCGAAAAAAGTAAAACGCTTGCTGGTTTGTTCGGGCAAGGTGTACTACGATTTGCAGAAAAAACAACAGGAAGAGAAACGCAGCGACGTGGCCATTGTACGTTTGGAGCAATTGTATCCGTTCCCAAAAACGCAATTTGACGTCTTGTTGAAAAAATACAACAAAGCCGAACTATTGTGGGTGCAGGAAGAACCGCGCAACATGGGCGCTTGGGGCTACCTCGCGCTCAACCACGCAGAATACGGCTGGAAATGCTCAAGCCGTCCGAGCGCAGCATCGCCGGCAACGGGCTTTCCGAAGTTACACGAGAAGCAACAGATTGAGTTGGTCGAATTTGCGTTCGCTAAATAGACGATTTTTGAACTTACATCGTTGTTGAGCCTTAACGTCAATATTTATTCCGAACAAATCCAATGCAGAATTACATTGATATTCAAGCCCTGAACCAGCAAATCCACCAGGAAAGCGCTTTTGTGGAACAATTGATGACCGAAACGGCGAAGGTGATTGTGGGCCAGGATACCATGATTGAGCGCCTGCTGATCGGGATGCTTACCAAGGGACATATCCTGCTGGAAGGTATGCCGGGTTTGGCTAAAACGCTGGCCATCAAAACCCTGGCGCAGGCGGTGGATGCGCGCTTCAGCCGGATTCAGTTTACGCCGGATTTGTTGCCCGCCGACGTGCTTGGAACGATGATTTACAACCCGGCGCGTTCGGAGTTCACGGTGCGCAAAGGGCCGATTTTTGCCAATTTTGTCTTGGCCGACGAAATCAACCGCGCCCCGGCGAAGGTGCAAAGTGCGTTGCTTGAAGCCATGCAGGAACGGCAAGTGACCATCGGAAACGACACCTTTCATTTGGAAGAACCGTTTTTGGTGCTGGCCACGCAAAACCCGATTGAACAGGAAGGCACTTACCCGCTTCCGGAAGCGCAGGTAGATCGTTTTTTGCTGAAAGTAAAAATCGGCTACCCAAGCAAAGAGGAGGAAAAAAGCATTGTGCGGCGCAACATGAGCGGCGAACAACCGAATGTGCATAAAGTGGTTACGCCCGCAGCGCTCCTGCGCGCCCGCGAGGTGATGCACGGCATTTACATGGATGAAAAAATAGAGCAGTACATCATTGATATTGTGTTTGCCACCCGAACCCCGGCGGAATACGGACTGAAAGGACTGACACCGCTGATTAGTTACGGTGCATCGCCACGGGCCAGCATCGCCTTGGCGCAAGCGGCGCGCGCACTGGCTTTCCTGCGTAGGCGCGGGTACGTGATCCCGGAAGATGTGCGGGCCATTTGTCCCGACGTGCTGCGGCACCGGATCGGGCTGACTTACGAAGCGGAAGCCGAAAACGTGACCCAGGAGGATATCATTGAACAGATTCTGAATGCCGTGGAAGTGCCGTAGTGGCGGACGTTTTTTCAACACCCAATTCGATCAGCCCGCATGGTATTCAACATTCGACACGCTTTAATCACAGACGTCCGGTTTTTACCGGGCGCGCTTGTTTTATGCTTTTTATTGGGGCCGCTGAGTTTGTCGGCGCAAAAAAAGCCCCCTGTTACCGGCAATACAACCACACCGACTTCGACCACAACTACTACCACTTCAACAGCGCCCGCCCCGCCGCCGCCCGTGAGCGATTCCACCATTTACAGGTTATTTGACAAGGGCGCAACGGGCATTAAGTGGATCAAGCGCTTAAAAGGCCGCGTAGATGATGTGTATTTGGTAGACATAACGCTTGGTTACGACGGGCATTTTTGTCGCGGCTATATGACTTATGTAAAAAGTAAAACCCGGTTTAAATTAGAAGGTACGCTGGATCAGGATCAAATCCAATTGGCCGAGCGCGACCCGGTGGGTGTGAATACCGGCCAGTTGGAAGGCACGTTTAACGGCACAAAATTGGAAGCCAACTGGAACAACACAAGCAATACGGTAGGAAGTCGCATTGTAGCCGAAGAGTTGCAACCTGGCCAAACCATGATTACCAGTTGCTCTGAAAACAAATGGGCCGGTCGTTACATCTGTCGCTACAACGGCGCCAGGGCCGATATGGTGCTCATCCGCCTGCACAACGGTTCGATGGAAGGTTTTTTGTGGATTGAAGCCGACAATAAATCCTACACGCTGAAAGGCGACTTGAAAGACGATAATACGTATGAAATGGAGGCCCTGCTGCCCAGCGGCAAAACGGCGGGCCTGTTGCAGGGGAATTTGAAAAATCCCGGCGCGATTGAATGCAATTGGGTGGGCAGCGGCGAACGACGCACGTTTCCGTTTGCTCAAAAAGATAAATTGGTGTTCGGCTGCCTTGAATACGCCGATTACCGCTCCGGTTACGACGCTGTATATCCGCGTACTGCCTGTATTGATTGCAATTCCTGGCTCGACCAACAAATAAATACCTGGATGGGGCAGTGCCGCACCGCGATGGCGGCGGTGAAAGAGCCATTGAACGCTACGACCCGCAACGCTTACCGCGCTTCCTGTTGGGCTGATATTGCCTGCTGGACCGAAACTGTTTTCAGCGGTTATTTGACCTTTACGGACACCTGGAACCCGCAAGCGCAAGGCAAATCTTTTAATTTTGACCTAAAAAAAGGCAAGGAAATTACCTTTGCCGACCTGTTTAATAAAAGTTTCAACGCGCAGCCCTGGCTTGATGATTACGCCAAAAAGGAATCGCCCAAATTACCGCAATTTGCAAGCGATCCGCAGTACCGCGAGTGGGTAGACAAGGAAGGTTTCCCGCTGTACACCCTGCGCCGCGACGGACTGGAATTGAGCACTTTGTTTCATCCGGTGTACGGCCAACAGCATATTATGGTGCCGTACAGCGTGCTGAAACCGTACATGCGCAAGGACAATCCGGTATCGGAATTTGTGAAATAACCCCGACCCGATTCAAATATACTAAACGCCGCCTGAAAGGCAGCATTAATTGTCATACTGAGCGCTGATTATCAATCACTTAGGCCGAAGGCCACGCACAAAACTATCCAGCGCGAAGTATAATATTGTTTAACGCATTAAAACCCAGGTCTTGGATACCGCCGAACTACTTAAAAAGGTGCGCAAAATTGAACTCAAAACACGCGGTTTGAGCAAGCATCTCTTTACGGGTGGCTATCACAGCGCCTTCAAGGGCCGGGGCATGTCGTTCAGCGAGGTGCGGGTGTACCAGTTCGGCGACGATATTCGGAACATCGACTGGAACGTGACGGCCCGCACGGGGGAAGCGCACGTAAAAATATTTGAGGAAGAGCGCGAACTCACGGTGATGTTGCTGGTGGATGTGAGCGGTTCGTCGTTTTTCGGCACGGCGGGTTTGTCAAAACAGGAAATGCTGGTAGAAATCAGCGCGTTGCTGGCTTTTTCGGCCATTTCCAACAATGACAAAGTGGGCATGTTGCTGTTTTCCGACCGGCCGGAGTTGTTTATTGCGCCGAAAAAGGGGCGGCAACATATCCTGCGCATGATCCGGGAACTGCTCAACGTGCAGCCTTCCGATCGTCCGACGGATCTTGCAGGGGCCTTGCAATTTACGCGCAATGTGATGAAAAAACGCAGCGTTTGTTTTGTGTTGTCCGATTTTCAGGCCCAACGTTACGAAGCGCCCTTGCGTATTTTAGCGCGGCGGCACGATTGTATCGGTTTGCAATGCTGGGATCCGCGCGAACAGGAATTGCCGGAAGTGGGTTTGTTGCAGGTATTTGACCCCGAAACGGCCGCGCATCAATGGTTGGACACCAGCAATCCTGACCTGCGCCGCTCTTACGCTCGGCGTTTCAGCGCGCACCAGGCCAAAACAACGGAGGCTTTCCGCAAGGCAGGCGCCGATTTTTTGAATATCCGCAGTACCGATTCGTATGTGAATGCGTTGTTGCGATTTTTTGAACAACGAAAACAGCAGCGGAGCTGACCTCAAATAAGTCAGGCCTTCCTGAAAATCATAAATTTAATTTAACCATAAAACGGAGCCTATTTTTCGTCATTTGCACATCTGCCAGGTTCAATGTGTGCGCACATCTAACATCTTGTAACCCCTCGTTTCAACGAGGGGGACAAGCCTAAACACTAAAAAACATCTATCTTCTTTGCAAAACATCCGCATCTAACACATTGATTATGTGGATGTTTTGCAAAGAAGATAGATGTGATGGAGGTGGTCATTTATACCACCGGTTAAAACCGGCGGTTACAAGATGATAGATGTGTTCCGCCTAAATGCTTGGCTGTGAGGGAAATGCGTTAAATAGATACCGATGCACTGAAATCGCCTTTTAGTTTGAAGCAGTTGATTAAATATTGTCTTAGCGTCACTTGCCTTCTCTTTGCCCTCCAACTCGGGGCGCAAACAGGAGCTGTTGCCGAATTGGACAGCAACATCGCCGAGACTGGAAATCCGTTCAAGATGCACTTGTTTGTGCCACAGAACCTGGGCGAACCGTCGGGTATTGATTTTACGCCCTGGGACAGTTTGATTCCCAAACAGAACATCCTGCAACAATCGGGTTGGCACTTGCAGGGAAACCGCTGGGCCAACGACCTGTCGCTCATCATTTTTGACGCCGACAGCAATGTGATGGTGCCAGCCCTGCCCATTGTGCTCAAAGGCGGCCAAAGCGTCCTGACCAACCCCTTGGAACTCACGATTTTATCTACGCCGGCGCCGGAAGATGTGGCTGATATTTCCGGCATCAAAGACATTCACAATGAACCCATTGCGTGGTCCGATTATGTGCCCTGGATCGTCGGGGCCGTGCTGTTGTTGTTGCTGGGCGGCTTACTGTATTGGTATTTTAGTCGACGAAAGAAAAAGGAAATCATCAGTCGGAGCATTGAACTGCCGCCACATACCCTGGCCTTGAAAAAGTTAGAGGCTTTGCAGAAAAAACAATTGTGGCAACTCGGCGCAACGAAAATCTATTACGCCGAATTGACGTTCATTTTGCGTGAATATTTGCAAAAACGCTATCAAATACCGGCTTTAGAGTCAACTTCCGAGGAAACGCTGCGGGCCTTGCGCCAGGATGACGAATTTCCACAGGATCAAATTGCGGCCGTAACGGAACTGCTGCAACAAGCCGATTTGGCCAAGTTTGCCAAAGCCGTACCGCCGGAATCTTTCCACGACGCGGCCTTGTTCAACACCATCCGCCTTGTGAAAGAAACAACGCCCCCGGAACCAACGGAACCGATTACAAACAACCCTTCAACCACGACCCGATCTTGAGTTTCGCACAACCGATATGGCTATTGTTGCTGCTCCTGATTCCGATCTGGGTACGCCGGCAAAGACAGACGAAAGCGGTGGCGCTGCGGCTGCCTCAACCCGACGGTGTGTTGGTGGGCCTGACCTGGCGCGTAAAGGCGCGGGCGATGTTGCCCTATTTGCACTGGGCGGCCGTTGGTTTGTTTATGGTGGCGATGGCGCGGCCGCAACGGCTTTGGCAGGAAGAAAAAGTAAAAGCCGACGCGGTAGACATCGTGCTGGCGCTCGATATTTCGCCGAGTATGCTGAGCAAGGATTTTGAGCCGGATCGCTTAGCGGTGGCCAAACGCGTGGCCATTGATTTTGTGGAAAAACGTCCATACGACAGACTTGGTTTGGTGGCGTTTTCAGCGGAAGCATTCACCCAATGTCCGCTCACGACCGACCGAAAAGTGGTGGAACGCTTTATTACCGATCTGGAAATCGGGCGTTTGGAAGACGGAACGGCCATCGGCATGGGCCTTGCTACGGCAGTGAATCGCTTGAAAGACAGTCCTTCGCGCAGTAAAGTGGTGATTTTGTTGACCGACGGGGAGAACAACGCCGGTTATATTACACCGCTTCAGGCCGCAGAAATTGCTGCCTCCTTGGGCGTGCGCGTGTACACGGTGGGCATCGGGACGGAGGGCGTGGTGATGTCGCCCGCCCAACGCGCGCCCGATGGTTCGTACTTTTTTGCGCCTCACATGGCACAGTTTGATACGGAATTGTTGCGCCAAATCGCCGACCAAACCAAGGGGCGTTTTTACCGTGCTTATTCCGAGCGCGACCTGGAAGGGATTTACGCCGAAATAGACCGACTTGAAAAAACAAAGATAGAAGTGACGACGATACGCCACAATTCGGAGCTTTTCCACTGGTTTGTGGGCTTGGGTTTGATTTTGTTGCTGTTGGAGATGTTTTTGAGGTGGGGGATGCTGCGTTCTGTGACGGCGTGATGGATGCAGTACAAGAGGAGGGAACGCAGATCACACGGATGCAAGCAACACAGATGACCTAATCCGAAGAACAAATAAATCTGTGTCCGAAGGTCTGTGTCATCTGTGTTATTTTACGCTACGCACGGAAATGACCAAAGATCTTCGGATATAGATTTTAATTTTTTGACGAATATGTTTCGCTACGAACATCCCGAATTTATAGACCTCCTTTGGGTGGTTCCCGTGTTGGCCCTGATGCTGGTCAATTACTGGTTCTGGCGCAAGCGCGCGCTGGCACGGCTGGGCGAGCACGCACGGGTGAACCGGATGATCGGCGGTTTTTCGGAACGGCGGTTTGGACTGAAAACCGGCTTGTTGCTGCTGGCTATTTTCCTGCTGATTGTGGCGTTTGCCAATCCGCAGCGGGGCGCGAAGAAGCAAAAAATGACGCAGAAGAGTTCCGACGTGTTTATTGCGTTGGATATTTCGCAGAGCATGTGGGCGCAGGATGTAGCGCCGAATCGATTGGAATTAGCCAAGGTGTTTGTGCAAAAACTCGTGCAGGCGCTGGAGGGCGAGCGCATCGGCTTGATCTTTTTTGCGGGCGACGCTTTTTTGCAAATGCCGCTTTCTACGGATTACGCGTTTATCATACAATCGGTGCAAGGCGCTGGCCCTGAACTGATTACAGCACAGGGAACCGCTATTCAGGATGCCATTCAACTGGCTGCCAAATCCTACGATTCAGACCCAAAGGGCCGTGCCCTAATCCTGATAACCGATGGAGAAGACCACGATGAGGGCGCGGTTTCACAAGCGGAAACCGCTTATGGCGACGGTATTGCTATTTTTCCCATCGGCGCAGGAACTGCGGAAGGCGGCCCGATTCCAATGCCGGAACAAGGCGGCGGTATGGCGTTTAAACGCGACGAAAACAACGAGGTGGTGCGCACCAAACTGGACGAATCCATGCTGCACAAAATAGCCCAGGCAGGCGGCGGCAGGGCCTTCAATATCAGTCAGGGCGACGCGGCAGTGAGCGCCTTGAAACGGGAAATTGACGGTTTGGAAAAACGCGAACTCGAAGTGCGCTCTTTTTCAGAATTTGAAACCTACTTTCAATGGTTTCTATTGCCGGCGCTTGCGTTGTTGCTGTTGGAGATGTGGCTGGGCTGGAAGCAGTAGCCCCAATTCCCCTTTTTATTCAACCCAATCCGCTACAAACACATTCGTATCGTGTGTGCCGTTGTTGTCCCGGTTGGAGCTGAAGGCAATTTTTTTACCATCAGGCGAAAACATGGCGAACGAGTTGAACACACTTTGCGTAGTGATCTGTTCCAGTCCGGTACCGTCTTCATTGATGGTAAACAACTGGAAATCGTAGCCTTTTTTGGAATGGTGATTGCTCGAAAAAATGATTTTTTTGCCACCCGGAAGGAAATAAGGCGCCCAATTGGCTTTGCCTAAATGCGTCACCTGATGCTGGTTAGAACCATCGGCATTGCACACAAAAAGTTCCATGGCAACCGGAGCGACAAGCCCCTCTTTCAGAAAGCCTTTATATTCGTCGATTTCTTCTTTTGTTTTCGGGCGGCTGGCGCGGAACACGATTTTGGTACCATCGGCGTTGAAAAAAGCGCCCCCATCGTAGCCGAGTTCGTTGGTGATCTGTTTCGGATTAGAGCCGTCGAGGTTCATGGTCCACAGTTCAAGATCGCCGGAACGGTCGCTGGTAAACAGGATTTTATCGCCTTTGGGGCTGAGTACCGCTTCGGCGTCATAGCCCGGCGAATTGGTCAGGCGTTTTACGATATTGCCTTTCAAATCGGCAATATAAATATCGTAGGAGCTATACACGGGCCAGAGGTATTTGCCGCCTTTGTGCAAATCTGCCGTTGGAGGGCAACTATCTGCCGCCGACATCGTGCTGGCGAACAGGATATGTTTGCCGTAGGGCATAAAAAAGGAACACGTGGTACGGCCTTTTCCGCCGCTGATCGGCAGGGGTTTGTAGGTTGGTTTACCCGCCGCTTTTTTCACGTTCATGGCAAAAATCTGGTCGCATTTAAGTCCCCATTTGCTGTAATTGCTTTGAAACGTGAGCCATTTACTGTCGGGACTCCAATACGCTTCTGCGTTGTCGCCACCAAATGTGAGTTGACGAATGTTGCGAAGGTGTTTTTCCGGCCCAGGTTTTGGTGTTGCCGGATCAGATTGGGCGAAAAGCGAAAAAAAAGAGAGGCAAAGGGCAAAAACAAGTGAAAGTTGGCGCATGACGATTTGATATGTGACGGAAAACAAGGTAGAACCTGCGACTGCGGTAGTGCGCAAAGCGCGTGCAAGGTTAGGCAAAACCACGGCGTTGGCGGTCAGGATCGCGTCAAATTATGTTGCTATTCCTTTTTCTGATAACATTGCGCTATCGTTAAAGGAAACAATCTGATTTCAGCCTTTGTTGTAATAACGATATGTTGCCCCATTTTGTCAAAGTAGATTTTCAAAATTGCTTCTTTCAAATCAAGATCAACCGCGTCAACGAGAGAACGCCCATATTTGTCAATAAACCAGAGCGTTCTACCGCTTCCGAGCAAAATCATGTCGTTGGAAATAAAGGCCACGGCGCTTTTGCGTTCAATCGACGTGAGCCTTGAGGTATCCATGCTCCAGATCATGGAATATGTTCCGTTTTCGAATTGATATAGTTCCAAATCCTTTAGGTATGAGACCGCAAATTGATGCTGGTACATAGCCACGGTTACAGGGTCGAGCTCCTCAAAACTGTAATATATCTTAAGAAATTCACCTAAATGGCTAATCTTTAGATCGTCATGGAATTGATACAGGTTGTAATATTCTATGTTATGCCAAACTAAAAAGAAAATCAGGGATTCATCCTCGTTTATGATCGGGTGATTTGTTGCGTAATCCGTTTTTATTTTTTCAAGGACGGTATAATCTTCATCAAGCAAAAGGATAGCCCATTCTTCAGCGCTTGCTATAAATTTTTGCTTGCCGGGTAAGTAGGTAATTTGATCTAATGCCTGTCCGGATTCGAAGTCAATGGAAGTTTTGAGCGTAAACGATTGTGGGTCAATAATAAGCAACCTCGAGTCATTGGTAGGCACGACGATATCGCCATGCCGGTCAAATGTGAAATTTCGAATGATCGAAACGTCTATATTGACGACCATGTCAATGGCAAACAGGCCATTTGTAATTTTGTATTTTATCAGATTAGCGTTTTCCGTCAAGGCGACAAAAACTTGCGGATTGTTCGGTTCTTGTTTTAAAAATAGGATGATTTCAAACTGGAAATTTTGAGTATCTAATTTTGTAATTGCATTGGAAGTCAGCGCTTTATAATTATGTAAAAAATGTGCGGTTATTTTTTTACGTTCCCCTTGTTTTGCTAAGGTATATGGCGTTCTACGGCTGCTGTCTTTTTGCCAGGGCACGCCGTTGTTGTAGGCAAAATCAAACACTTCGGGTGAATCGGCCCAGGCAAGTTCATGCAACAGGTTACTATTTTGCCCGTCCGACCCGCTGATGTCGATCCCGTATTTCAGGTACACTTTTATTGCTTCAATGGAACGGCAATTCAAATACTCCGGCTCTTTGGGGTTGATTTGTGCGCCGTGTTCAAGCAAAAAGTCAACGATTTCATAGTTTCTGCTTTCAGCCGCAATATGTAAGGGTGTTTGATCGCACCAGCCCTTTAGGTTGATCTCCGCAGGATTTTCGGCCAGATGCTGTTTAACGGCCTCTAAGTTTTGCGCTTCAATGAGGGTAAAGAGCGCGGGCTTTTGGGTGATGTCTAATTGATATATGTTTTTTTGTTCGTCCATAAGTTAGAATTAATGCCGTGAATTGGCTGTTTTATCTTTGTTTTTAATCTTTTTATCCCGCTAATTTGTACGCTACTGTCGAGCGCAATGTGAGCATACATCTAACATCTTGTAACCGCCGGTTTTAACCGGTGGAATTAGAATTCTTCCTCCATCACATCTATCTTCTTTACAGAACATCAACATAATCAACCTGTTAGATGCTGATGTTTTGCAAAGAAGATAGATGTGACAGAACGATACCTTTGGCCCCTCGTTAAAACGAGGGGTTACAAGATGTTAGATGTATTCTCACATTAGGCTCGGTAGTAGCTACAAATGTATTGCACAAATTTATGCCACAACGATTTATACCCAAAATATGCGCTACCTGCTACTGCTTTTTTATACCTGCCTCGCCCAATTTTCCAATGCCCAAACCTATCGGCCCTTGCTCGCGCCCGGCCGGGTCTGGGTCGTGGGCACCTTCACGGCTTACGAACAATGTATCGGGTACGGGTTGCCGCCCTGGTCGGATTGTACGCTGCGGAATCGCTTGTTTGTACAAGGCGAAATGCCGAGCGGCGTGTACTTTTTGAAAGTAAACACGCCGCCCGGAAAAATATTGAAATTGACTATTTTGTAGGAAAATGCTTACAAATACCGTTTCACCGCATCCACTGCCGCGCCGATCTGTGAGGCATCGCTGCCGCCGGCTGTGGCAAAAAACGGTTGACCGCCGCCGCCGCCTTTGAGGAATTGCTGCGCCAGTTCGCGTACCATCGTGCCCGCGTTCAGACCCTTGGATTTTGCCAGATCCTCGCTGATTTTGATGGTCAACAACGGTTTGCCGTCGGCGGAAACCGAGCCGAACGCCACCAGGGCATTGCCGATTTCGCGGTCTAATTCGAAGGCCAGGGTTTTAATGGCGTTGGCGTCGTTGATGGGCAACATGGTCGCTAAGAAATTGACGCCGTTTACCGTTTCAAATTTGCCGCGCAAACCCTCGCGCAAACCGCTGGCCTGTTCTACAACAAGGCGTTCAACTTCTTTTTGCAGGCGTTTGTTTTCGTCCTGCAAATCGCTGATGGCCTTGGCTAAGTCCTTGGCTTTCAGCGTATTTTTAATGGCGTTGATCTCCGTTTCAAGCGTCGATACATACTGCTCGGCGCCCTTCGCCGTCACGGCCTCAATACGGCGCACCCCGGCCGCTACCGCCGATTCCGAGGTCACTTTGAAATAGCCGATTTGTCCGGTGCGGTGTACGTGGCAGCCGCCGCAGAGCTCGCGCGAGTACGCGGGATCGAAGGTAATCATGCGCACGCTGTCGCCGTATTTTTCGCCAAACAGCATCATCGCGCCGGCTTTGCGGGCTTCTTCGATGGGCAGGTTGCGGGCTTCTTCGAGGGCGATGTTCTCGCGGATCTTTTCGTTTACAATTTGTTCTATTTCAGCGATTTCCGCGTCGGTCATCTTTTGGAAATGCTGGAAGTCGAAGCGCAGCGTATGGTCGTCGAGGAAGGAACCTTTCTGTTGTACGTGCGTGCCCAGCACCTTGCGCAGGGCCGCGTGCAGGAGGTGGGTGGCCGAGTGGTTGCTTTCCGTGAGGCGGCGTTTGGTTTCGTCCACTTGGCAGCGCACCGTTTGATCGTCGATTTCTTCCGGCAGTTTTTCCACGATGTGGATAACCAGCGTGTTTTCCTTTTTGGTGTCCACCACGCGGATGCGCTCCGTGCCGAAGGTCATCCAGCCGGTATCGCCCACCTGGCCGCCGCCTTCCGGGTAGAAAGGCGTGCGGTTGAGCACAATCTGGTACTGGGTTTCGCCTTTGGTCGCCACCGAGCGGTACTTGATGACCTGCGAATTGCGGGTTTCGAGTTGGTCGTAGCCTACAAATTCCACATTGTTTTCGTCGGACAACACCATCCAGTCGCCCACCTGTTTGGCGGCGTCTTTGCGGGAGCGGTCTTTCTGGATTTGCAGGGCGGCTTTGAAACCCTCTTCGTCTACGTCCCAGCCTTTTTCGCGGGCCAGCAGACTGGTCAGGTCGTATGGGAAACCAAAGGTGTCGAGCAGTTCGAATGCTTGTTCGCCGCTGACCGTATTGTTTTGAATATCAAGGTTATCGATGCGTTTCAGACCGAGTTCCAGGGTGCGCAGGAAAGATTTTTCTTCTTCCAGAATCACCTTCACCACAAAGTCGATCTGTTCTTTCAGTTCCGGGAACACATCGCCAAACTCCGCTGCGAGGATCGGACACATGCGGTACAACACCGGCTCCTTCAGGTCGAGAAAGGAGTAATAGTAGCGCACTGCGCGGCGCAAAATGCGGCGGATCACATAACCCGCGCCGCCGCTGGAGGGCAATTCGCCGTCGGCAATGGCAAAACTCACAGCGCGCAGGTGGTCGGCCACCACGCGCATGGCCACGTCGGTTTTGGCCTCGCGGGCGTAGGAACCCGTGTAGGTTTTGCCCGAAGCCTGTTCCAGGAAAGAAAACAGCGGACGCCACAGGTCGGTGTCGTAGTTGGAAGCAACGCCTTGCACGGCGCGGCAAAGGCGTTCGAAGCCCATGCCCGTGTCCACACTTTTGGCGGGCAGTTCTTCCAGCGAGCCGTCGGCTTTGCGGTTGAACTGCATAAACACGTTGTTCCACACCTCGATCACGTTCGGATCGTCGGCGTTTACCAACAGACGGCCATCGACTTTAGCGCGATCCGCATCCGTGCGCAGGTCGACATGGATTTCGGAGCAAGGGCCGCAGGGACCCTGGTCGCCCATTTCCCAGAAATTTTCTTTTTTGCCGAAGGGCAGGATGCGGTCTTCTGGCACAAATTGCCGCCAGGTATCAAAAGCTTCCTGGTCAAACGGCAGGTTTTGCGCCTCATCGCCCTTGAAAACCGACACATAGAGGCGGTCTTTGGGGATTTTGTACACGTCCGTGAGCAGTTCCCAGGACCAGGCCAGCGCGTCTTTTTTGAAATAATCGCCGAAAGACCAGTTGCCCAGCATTTCGAACATGGTATGGTGGTAGCCGTCGAAGCCTACATCTTCCAGGTCATTGTGTTTGCCGCTCACGCGCAGGCATTTTTGGGTATCGGCCACCCGTTTTGCAGGCGGTGTTTGGTTGCCGAGGAAAAAATCCTTCAGCGGCGCCATGCCGGAGTTGATGAACATCAGCGTGGGGTCGCTTTTGGCCACCATCGGCGCGGAGGGGATGATCTTGTGGCCTTTAGACGCAAAAAAGTCGAGAAACTGCTGGCGTATTTCGCGGGAAGTCATGTATAGATATGTGCTTAATGTTGATGGAATTGCGTGTGGAATGGAGATTGGGCACGCAAAGGTAGTGGAAAAGAAGATTCTATGCAGTTTTGGAGGGGGGATTTATGGATTGTTTGCTGTGTGCGAGGGGTTGGGACGCAGATGACGCAGACACTTACAGTGCGCAGATTTAAAAGGATTTTTCCGAGCTAGAGGGGATGGGACACGATGATGCAGACTAAAGTACAGATTTAAAAGGATTTTTTATGTGTCGTCTTGATTATGTTCGTTATTACAGATTAACATTTTGTCTGAATCAGGATTTTCAGGATTATGGGATTAGCAGGATGCGTGGTAGTCCATCGTGCTTTATCGCGATCAAAAATCCTGTAAATCATAAAATCCCTATAATCGTGGTTCAGACAATGTACACGCGCGGCAACTGTCTGAACCACGATTATAGGGATTATGGGATTTTTGGATGTGGGGTAGTCCAAAATCTGGCGTTATCGCGGTCAAAAAATCCCGCAAATCAAAAAATCCCAATAATCCTGATTCAGACAATGTACACGCGCGGCAACTGTCTGAACCACGATTAT
>JBAXTB010000669.1:0-1757 GCA_037130425.1 Bacteroidota bacterium | reverse complement strand
CTGAGGTAGTGCTGTGGTGGCACTGCCTCATTTTTTTTGCCCTTTTGCAGGCTCCTAGGCCTCCACATCGCAGCGTCTCGCCATTTCCGATATTCAACAATTTTGCTGCCATTTCTGGCGAGCAAAACCCTTAAGGATTTGAGATTACATGATTTGAGATTACATGATTTAAGATGGAGGCGCTTATTTTTGGGCTTTGTGATTGAGGTATTAGTATTTGCAACGAAAATGGGCAAATACGGACAAGGATTGACTTTCGTAATACTAAGCGTTGCTCCTCCATCTAAAATCTTAAATCATGTAATCTATAATCTTAAATCCTCAAGCCAACGACATTGGATTAATACCTTTGTTGTACACTCTTTCAGTAAATACCGGCTGGATTTTGAGGCGGATGAATGCTTGGTTTAGCCGATTTAGAGGAGTAAACACAAAGATCACAAAGAATTTACAAAGGACACAAAGGCCTACTGAGCGTACTCCTGACTTCTCAAAACCTTGGCCATTTCGAAACTGGTCGGATAATTTGGGTGCTTCCTACTTCCAAACATTATTCTCCGCCTTGGTATCCGATACCAAACGATTCCCCAACGTAACTTTCTTCACCGTTTTTCCCACTGCTACCGGAATCTTGATTTTTTTCGCGCCGTCTTTCCAAAATGACGCGCTGCGCATGAAGCTTTCTTTCGTTCCGTCGCTGTACTCCACTTCGCCCATGGCAGACATCGGCATGGTACCTTTATTTTCCACTACGACCTTTGGATTGGCGCCGTTTTCTTCCACACCGGTTACGGCCAGATCCGGGTAACCCCAATCGAAAAACCAGGGCTTCCAGAACCAGTCGAGGTTTTCACCCGACACATCGTTCCAGGTATTAAAAAAGTCAAAAGGCTGCGGGTGTTTGCCCTTCCAGCGGTTCATGTATTCGGTCATACACTGGTGAAATTTCGGATAGCCCAGCATTTGATACAGCGCCATATACGCCGCCTGCGGACGGTTGTACGAAGCCACGCGGTAAGCAGGCGACGTCAGGTGCCTGGCAGGAACCATCGGCGGCATGTCTGCGTCGGTGCCGGCATAATCCGGGTAATTGCGCAAGCGGCCCGTGGGTTTTCCGACGATCGTATCCGTCACCAACACATCAAAAAACGCCGCCCAGCCTTCGTCCATCCAGGCATAATACTGCTCATTGATGCCCATCATAAACGGAAAATATGTGTGCGAGGACTCATGCACCGTCAATCCGATCGGACTGTTCGGCTGCGTGCTGGCGTCGTTGCACATCATGGGAAATTCCATGCCGTCATCGCCGTTGAACACCGTCATGCGCGGGTACGGGTACGGGTAGCCGGGCAGGTAGGTCGACATGGTGTTGAGCGCTTTGGCCGTCACTTCGCAAACCGTGTAATAGTCCTGCGAATTGGGGTTGTACGCCGCGCTCACGCCCGCGCGCCGGCCCGTGCCGGGGTCAACCAGCGTAGAAGATGCGTCCCACAAATAATGGTCGCTCAAGGCAAACGCAAAATCCGGTACGCCTTGGGCTTTGTACAAAAACGTGTGCGTTTTGGCCTTTTGAAAAAACGACTTTTTCGCCGTGTAATCTTCCGGCGCAAACACTTTAACCACCTCCGTGGCAGTCAAACTTTTATGGTAACGCTGTGCAAATTCCGCTTGCAGCACCGCATCGGCATTTTCCAAGGTACCCGTGGCCCACACCATCGTATTGCCGGGCACCGTAATGCGTACTTCATAGTTAG
>JBAXTB010000668.1:0-1768 GCA_037130425.1 Bacteroidota bacterium | reverse complement strand
CAAATATTATTTTGAAAAAAGCCACTACTCATCAGATGACTTTGAGTCATCAAATGAGTAGTGGCTTTTTTCAAAATAATATTTTACGTTATAGGGCGCTTTCCTAGTTTTGAGACAGCCTCGTTTCGATCGGCATATTTCGTTGATTAAGCAAAAATTTGTCACACTCATCTGTCGATATAAACCTCGTCCCCCTTAAAAACCAGGTTTACATAAATATCAATTTCTTCACACACAATCGCGTTTTCCAGGACATCAAAATAGCACAACGGCTTCCATTTTTTGATCCGTTTATTGTTTTTCCCGTAACCGTATAATGTCTCGCACACACCTACGGTTGTTTAGTGAATAGTATTTATAACTCCTTTTTTCAATAGACTTTAAGTACAACTGCTTTACCATTGTAGAACCGGTTTCGTTGTATTTCCAAAACTTAATCATCCCGTAATCCGTCCCCCGGATAATCGGAACAGCGAATTCACCGTACTTCGGAAGGAACAGAAAGGTTTGTTCGCTGATTATCCAGTCTTTCCTTTCATGGTCAATGTAGTAAGCATTTTGTTTTTTACGAACGCGTATTAATGTATGTAGGCCCATATCATAAGGAATACATAATATATATTCATTTGGACCTATATTATAGTAGGACACATGCTTATTATTCGGCAAAACAATGCCTTTGCTGTAAAGATGTTCCCACATAAACGGTGAAACCCATACCGAGTCTGTGTTATTAGTTTTTAGCAGGTACTTATTATTTGGGTATACACTTAATACGTATTTCAGGTCGTTGCTTATTTCAAAAACGCCTGCGTCTAACGGAATATTGAGTGGTATCGAGTCCGATAACGCTGGGTTATAAACATCTTTTTTGTCGGTTTGGGCAAACGCCAGGCATGGGAGGAGGAGGAAAAAGAGGATTTTGTGGATCATAAATCAATTATTTACAATATTTATCAATCATTTCCTTCGCATCTTCAGCCCCAAATTCAAGTGCTTTTTTCCAGTTTTCACACGCTTTTGTTTTGTCTTTTAGGTTGAGGTAAGTGTTGCCTAAGTTAAAATACGCTTGTTGTTTTTCTTTATCCTCTAAGTTATTGATTTTCAGCACTTGTTCATAGTCGGAAATAGCGCCTTGATAATCCCGATTATCATCTTTGAGCGCGCCCCTGTTCATGCGTGCGCTTACAAATTCGGGCGCAATTTCAATCGCCTTGTCATAGTCTGCAAGTGCCGATTTCCAGGTATAAAGTTCATCTTTTACGATTGCTCTTGAATAATAAGCATTTGGGTCTTTTGGGTCAATCGCGATGGTCAACGACCAATTAAAAATGGAGCCGCTTAGATTTCCCTGGTTATAACATTCCAAAGCCTTATCAAAATAAAATGCGGCTTTTGAGGTATCTAAACTTGGGAATCTTTGATCGTTGGGATCTGTTGGGCCACCGTATGCCACAAGTTCAGCGTCAAACTCGTACCCTCGTTTATACATATCCAAACTCCAAAATAATAGGTTATCGGCGGTAATCGGAATTTCATTCGTTTCTCCATTGATTTCCCATAATCCATTATATTTTTTAACTTCTTGAACGGAGTAGGGATAATGTGCTTTGATAAAGGCTCCCAGTTTTTCGAGCTTCTCTATTTTGTCTGAAACATAAGTAAAGTCCATGATTGTCAAGCAGTTTTCTACAAGCCCGCTCTTTGCCATACGCTTATAAACGTCTTCGGCGGTGGCCATTTCTTTGCCGAATCCGTCTACAAAATT
>JBAXTB010000667.1:0-1771 GCA_037130425.1 Bacteroidota bacterium | reverse complement strand
CCGGTTGACGGCATTACGGATTTTATCCTGACCGATATGGAAGGCCGCGTGGTGCGGCAATGGCGGGAACAAAATTTCCAGCGCAGCCGTACTTCGGCGGGAGATTTGACGCCGGGTTTGTATGTGCTTCAATTGCGTAACAGCGACAAAATCAGTACAATAAAACTGATGAAACAGTAGAGAATATCGAACAGACGAATATCGAATTTCGAATATCGAACGGGGCGTTGCGCTGGGTATCTTAAGGTATGGAGCGTAAGGCCCCGTTCGATATTTAATATTAAGCGTGTACGGAAGGCTTTCAGACAATGCTTTTCAAATCATCGTACCGTTGTAGAGATACCAAGATTACGCTTGTCATGCCGTAGTTTACGGAGGCAACTACACAAACCCGGCTTTTTCGGATGTTTTCAATACAATTCGTCGTAATACGGCTTGAGATGTCTACGATATGACAAGCACTGCGTTCCGGCATGACAAGCGTTAGGCCGTGTCATGCGCTAACACGAGGCTTTTCGCCAAATAAAATGCTAAAATCGTGCATAATTGTCGGTGTGACTGCCAGTCACACCGACAATACGCGCGATCATCGGAATAATATTTTGCGACCATCCCAAGGTCGGTTAAAAAGCGACTTTTGATACATCCTCGTTTTTAAAACCCAGCATACATTTTATTTCCAGCGCACATTAAGGATTCCACCGAGGAAATCTCCCTCCTCACCTATAAAACCGGCACAACGCCTGTTTTCCCCCTTCTTTTGTGGCAATTCTTAGATCAAACTACTCTTGCAACGCGTCCTTATGCAGATTAACCTAAAATTTCTTTTCATTTTACTGCTGGCCTTTCAACAGGTATCAGCACAAAACACATCCAAAGTATCGGTCAGCGGAACGGTTACGGATGCTTCGAACGGCGAATCCCTGATTGGCGTCACCGTGTCTGCCAAAGATGCCGCCGGAATGAACCAGGGCGGCGGCGCTACCAACGAATACGGGTTTTATTCAATGTCGCTTGTACCGGGGGAATACACAATTACCGTCAGTTACCTCGGTTACGAACCTAAAGTTGAAAAGGTTCAAATACGCCAGAACTACCGCTATGATGTGAAACTCGGCGACAATGCCGCACAACTCAACGAAGTCGTTATCAAGGCGGAAAAGGCAAACAGCAACATTGAAAAACCGCTGATGGGCGTTGAAAAAATCAGCATGGCCGAGGTAAAAACGCTGCCGATGCTGTTTGGCGAACGCGATGTGGTAAAAGCCATTCAATTGTTGCCCGGCGTCAAATCGGCGGGTGAAGGCAACGCGGGTTTTTACGTGCGCGGGGGCGCGGCCGATCAAAATCTGATCTTGCTGGATGAAGCGCCGGTGTACAACGCCTCGCATTTGCTGGGCTTTTTCTCTACGTTTAATGCCGACGCCATCAAAGACGCTACCTTGTACAAAGGCGGGATGCCGGCGCAATATGGCGGTCGTTTGTCCTCCGTTTTGGATATTAAAATGAATGACGGCAACAACCAGGACTATGAAGTAAGCGGTGGTATTGGGTTGATTTCCAGTAAGTTAAATGTTGAAGGCCCGATTCAAAAAGGCAAAAGTTCTTTTTTGGTAACGGCCCGCCGCACCTACGCCGACCTGTTTTTGAAGGCGCTTCCTGATTCAAACCTCAACTCATCCAGTTTGTATTTTTACGATATTAATGCAAAACTGAACTACCAAATCAATGAGAAAAATCGTTTGTACGCCAGCGGTTATTTTGGCCGCGA
>JBAXTB010000666.1:0-1779 GCA_037130425.1 Bacteroidota bacterium | reverse complement strand
GTCACAAAGGTTTTGAGTTGGTAGGGCGTCCAGTTGTCGATCAGGATCCAGCCCACACCGGCTACATCGGTCGTGGTATCTTTTACAGCCCCGTACCCGCGCCAGGCTTTCACTTTTATCTTGTTGACATTCTCTTTTTTAGCGCCCGCCAAGGGATCGCCCGGTTTAATCATTTCAATAAAGCCGGGTGTGAGCGGTATGCCGCCCGGATCGTAGCGCGGCATGGTTTTATCGCTGCATTGTCCGCGGCCAGCCATGTAGCGCAGGGCCGAAATGGGCCGCACGCCGTCGTACCAGCCTTTGATGCCCCAGGCCGTGATGGCCGCGTCGTGTACCGCGCCGCCGAGGGCAAAATAGGTTTTTACATCCCATTCCAAGTCGTTGAGTACCGGACCTTTACCGTTGAATTTTTTCACCAATTCCGGCTGATCGCTTACGTAATTCAGGATGGCGAACCAGTGGCCAGGCGGCGTTTCGGATTTTGGTCCATCGGCCCAGAATTGCGCCAGCACGCGGGTATAATCGCCGCGCGGCACCATTTGAACTTCATAAGGCTGGTGGGTATATGGGTTGGTGTCGCGGCCGATGCCGGCGTCTTTGCCGTTTTGAAAATCGTAAAACGTATGCAGTTCGGCTAAGTTTTTCGGGTAAGATTGCACGTTGCCGATGCTGCGCGGTGAAATATCCCACATCACGCCGTCGCTGGGATCAAGGTGGGAAGACCAGGCGCTTACGAGGGCAAAATTCCATTGATATTCAGCCGATTCCGGGGTTTGTTGCAGCGTATCGAGCATCGGGAACGGCCCAGGGTCGCTGTACACCCAAAAGTCGATGTTGTCGCGTCGGCATATTTTGAGATCTTCTTTTTTCAAGGCAAAAGGCCGCACTTTGCCCCATTCCGGACTTTGGAAGGTCTGCACTGAAGGCATCGGGTTTCCGTTTTGGTCGATGGCTTTGGGCAGTTTCAGCGGCTGCCAGCGGTTGGGATATACGATGTTGGGATCGCCGGCTTCGGCAATGACTAAGGGCGTATTGATTGGTTTATAGTCTTTTATGGCGTGGTTTTGTTCTTCATTGGAGCCGTCTTTGCGGCCCATTTGCAGCACACATTCGGCGATATAATTACCCAAAGCGGCTGGCGAGCCGTTTTCGTAATCCGTGGAACGATCGCTAAAATCATAGCCCATTTTTGTCATCAATTCCCGGAAGCGCAAGGTGGCGCCCATTGCTTTAGGAGATACAAAAAAACGTGTGGACATAACCCTGAACATCGCATAACTCACGGCTTCGCGCCTGGCCGCTTCCACATCTTCCACTTTTGGAATGCCTTTGAACGGACAGGTGAAATCGTTTACGGTTTTGCCCAAAAGATAGGTTTGCGCCTCCGAATCGTAGACTGCCCAGGCATCGTACATGGCCATGGACGTGTGAAACAGGTTGCGCGCCTGCACGGGCGGGCGGGCGAAGTCCTCGCGAATGGATTGTAACAAGGCTTCATTCCATTGGCGCGCAACGGAATGCTCCTGGGCCAATAATCCGGTTGAAAAATTTAAAGAACTTACCAAACACAGCGCGATGCTGCACAGATGGCAAAACGTGATTCGCTTCATTTAAGTTGGTTTTATTTTCACGCAAAGCCGCTAAGCAGGCATCCTCTAGGCGTCCCTTTGCGGCTTTGCGTGACATTTTATTCTCACGCAAAGACGCTAAGGCGCTAAGTGTGACGTCCTCTACGCGTGCCTTGGCGACTTTGCGGCTTTGCGTGACATTTTATTCTCA
>JBAXTB010000665.1:0-1783 GCA_037130425.1 Bacteroidota bacterium | reverse complement strand
TACAGTAACTGCTGTTTTTCCGCAGCCGGTAACAAATTCAGGCCGCCGATGGAAGCCGTCGGATTAAGCAAAACACTACCCAAAAGGGTCTGCAAATGTTCCGCCAAACGCACAATTCGATCTGCCTTGAATAAATCGGTGTTATATGTAAGCCCCACCAACAACCCTTCGCTCGTTTCCGTAAAGCTAAAACTCAGGTCAAATTTGCTGCCACTTGTTTCTGCCACTTCTATTGAAAGATCCACATCTCCAAAGCGCAATTCCGACTGTTCATTGTTTTGCAACACCAACAGCACATCAAACACCGCTGAACGACTCAAATCGCGCGGCAAATCCAAATCCTCCACCAAGCGGTCAAACGGATACGACTCATGTTCAAAGGCCGCTAACGTATTGATTTTCACCGTATTCAGCAGCGTTTCAAAACTGTCTTCGCCCCGCAAGCGGTTGCGCAGTACCACCGTATTGATATAAAACCCGATCTGATCGTGCAAATCAGGGTGAACACGGCCCGCCACCGGCGTTCCGATCAAAATGTCTTCCTGGCCAGTGTAGCGATAAAGCAAACTTTTCACCAGCGCCGTTATGCCCATAAACAAGGTTGCGCCATGCGTTTGGCATAACGTATTCAATCCTTCCAGCGCTTTGGCCGGAATGATCGTATTTAAAGTAGCCCCGTTGTAGGTTTTGTTTGCCGGACGCGCGAAATCCGATGGCAATTCAAGCGTCGGAAGCATCCCGTCTTCCTTATTTAGTTGGTTCAGCCAAAATGTGCGCATGGTCTCTGCCGCCTCCGATTCCAACAGTTCGTTTTGCCAGGCTGCGTAATCCTTGTATTGGATTTTCAAGGCAGGAAGCGCCGATAAAGGTTGTTCAACGCCTTGCTTAATCGCGTCATACAATGTGGTCATTTCCCGCACCAGCACGTTTATCGACCAGCCGTCGGAAATAATATGGTGCATGTTGAACAGCAGCAAATACGCGTCGGCCTCCAATTGCAGCAGTTCAAGTTGTAAAAGACTGTCATTGGCCAAGTCAAAGGCGCGCAAAGCATGGGTTTTAACCAAGGTATTTATCGCTTCTGTACTCAAGCCGCGACAATCCCGCTGCTGCAATTGATAGGGTGTGGCCGGAACGATCACCTGTCGGCCTTCCCGAAACCGGGTGCGCAAACTTTCGTGTCGTGCAAACAACAAGTCAAAAACACGCTCCAAGGCCGCAATGTCCAAATCACCCCGCAGGCGTAAGGCGGCCGGCATATTGTAGGCCGCATGTGCTTCCGCCGTTTCGCTCATTTGATCAATTACCCACAAACGGCGCTGCGCATTTGACAGCGCATAATCTGTAGATTCCGTCACCCTTGGAATCGACGCCAAAGTTTTAAAATTGAGCTTCGATTCGGCTATGACGCGTTCCGCCAGCGCCGCAATCGTCGGATTGGCAAATATTTCACTTAAGCGAATTTCTACCGATAAAGCCTGCCGAATCAGGGATACCACCCGGATGGCACGCAAACTGTGGCCGCCCAAATTGAAAAAGTTGTCTTCTACCCCGATTTGATCGCGGCCAAGCACTTGTTGCCAAATCTCAACCAATTGATTTTCAACGGCATTGCGCGGCGCAACATACGCAGTGTCCGAGGCCAATTGCGCCATATCCGGTGCAGGCAACGCCTTGCGGTCTACTTTGCCGCTGCTTGTCATCGGCATGGATTCCATTGCCACGAAATACGATGGAATCATGTAATCGGGCAGCGTATTGCCTAAGAAACTGCGCAAAATCG
>JBAXTB010000664.1:0-1788 GCA_037130425.1 Bacteroidota bacterium | reverse complement strand
TGTTTACCCGAAGCGGCAATCGTAAACTGAAACGGCACACCCGGCCGCGCGCCGAAGGCATCAGGATTGTTGATTTGCGGCATCGGGCCTTCCGTCGGCGTCAGGATATAGGGCGTTTCCTGTTCGACTGTACGCGTTTTGCCTGTGTTTTTTTCCTTAAATGTGTAACGCACCCGCGCGCGCTCCTGCTTGGGAAAAATGATGGGGCAAGGCAAGTTTTCACCGGCTTTCACCGTGATATTTACTTGCAGTTTCCAAACGGGTTTAAGTTTATTTTTATGCGTAAAAACCTCCGTAATTAATTCGCCGTCAATGGCTTGCGGGTATTTATTTTCTAAAAAAACCTTCTTTTTAATGCTACCTTTTTGCGAAAAATCGTAGGGCGCTTGTGTAGCGTCTAATTTGATATAATCAATCAAATCGACAAACGAAATACTGCGCTCGGCCTGCTCGAACATACCGCCGCCACCGCCGCCGTCGTACACGCGCACGGAAATGGTGTTTTCAGCATTCCAGCGCAAGGCCGGGTGATTGCCGGGAATCACATAGCGCCGTTGCAGTTCCCAAGTGGTGATGTAACCGCCCTTTTCAGTCGGAAAATGCCCTGTTTGACCGATCTTTTCACCGTTTAAAAACACCTCATCCACGTCGTCGATGCGGCCGAGCAAAACCCGGATGCTGTCTTTTAAATAAGCGTTGTCTTTTAGAGACGCCGGCAGTTTAAAATGAATGCGATACCAGCCATAACCATCGTAATTTTCATAACCCTGGCTTTCCCAGATATTACTCGGACGAATGGTTTTCCATTCGCTGTCGCTGAATTCAGCCCGCGACCAAGCAAGATCGTCGCCGGTTTTAAATTTCCAGTCGCCAGAGAGGTCGACTTGGGCTAAGCCGAAAAAGGGAAGCCCCAAAAGCAGCAATAATAGATTGAATTTCATAAGAAATATATTTAATCGGCGATCATCATGGTCAGAACCACTACCTTGTTTTTCAGTTCGATGGTCGCCTGTTTGGTTTCTTTTTGATTGGTGAGCAGGATGAGTCCGTCAATAAACGTGCTTTGCGCCGGCGAACCCTCCAGCCACAACGCTTTGCCGATCAAATAAGCTTCTTCAATGGTGGTGGAACGGTCGAATTTGATCTTATACGTCGTATTGTCCTTCCCTTTGTCCACCTCCACCACCGCGCCGTTCACAAATGCCTGCGCGTAGTGTTCCAGCCCGGATTTTGTTTTGGCTAATTTGGCGCGATTACCTTTCAGTTTGCTGTGTACCATCATGTACTGTTCTGCAACAGAGTATTTCGGGTCCACATGATCTTTCAAAATAACCTTCGCAGGCGCTTGATACTTAGACAAATACCCATCAAATACATACCCGGTTTTATTGTCCCAGGTTTTGACTTTTACCCAGTAGCCTGTCAAATCATAGCCCTTGAATTCATTTACCACCGTATGGGCAAATTTCTTCAAATCCTCCTTTTGCACCACCACCGGCGCGCCGTTTTTCAAGGTCTGCATTTTAGCGCCCGCCGGGTCTGGTTTTTCCCGTAAAGCAAGGCCGCTGGTTGACAACACGAATAATTTATCGCCGGCTTTATAATTGGCAATAGCGGATAACAACGCCGGACAAAGGATTAGCAACAGCAAAAAGCGCATTTTCAACATGGGAGAGAACTTAGTGTTTGTTATTTAAACCTAGATTTAAACTGCATATTTCTTCAACACAAAACAATGGTGTATTCTTTTATTTTTAAAATCATTCGGCACCGTTTTTCCGGTAATAT
>JBAXTB010000663.1:0-1796 GCA_037130425.1 Bacteroidota bacterium | reverse complement strand
GTGCCTCGAAGATGACACCTCTTCACTAAGATGACGGCATAAAACGGCACTTCACAATGACAATTATGTGCGATCTCATCTTTTTATTTGGCGAAAAATCCCGCGTTACCTTATGATACAGCCACGGGTTACAGCGAAAAATCCTCCCAAACCTACCCCTTCAAAACCGCCTCTACCTGTTCCAACAACGCATTTATCCGCGTATTATCCGCTTGAATGAGTTGGAACAAAGCCTCCGAACTCAAGCGTTCTTCCTGTTTCTGTTTGGTCGGGTTCTTGGCTGAAAGATCGTAGCTTTGGATGGCGGTAACGGGCACTTTCCAGGAATTGGGGCCTTCCGTTTGGTCCGGCAACAGTTTCAGAAACTCCTCGAAATGCTCGTACAGTATCGGTTTATTTTTGGTGAGTTTGTAAGGCGGATTTACCTCGTAATACCAAATGGACTGCGTGCGCCCCGTTTTTTCAAGCAATAACACATTGGTTTTTACGCCGGAATAGGGCAAAAACACCCCGGCCGGCAAACTCACAATGGTATGCAGGTTAAAATCCTCCAGCATCGTTTGTTTCACGCGGGCGAAGGCATTGTTGGTTTGGAACAAAACGCCTTCGGGCAGCACGATGCCGATTTTGCCGCCGGTGCGCACTGATTTGAGGATATGTTGCAGAAACAGCAGTTCCGTGGCGGTGGTTTCCACGGGAAAATTGCTCTGAATACTCTCGTTTTCCTTGCCGCCGAAGGGCGGATTGGCCAAAATAATGTCGTAGCGCTGGTTTTCCTGTATTTGCCGGATGTCGCGGTTGAGCGTGTTTTCTTTCAGGATATTGGGCGCTTCGATGCCGTGCAGGATCATGTTCATGACGCCCATTGCGTAGGAAAGCGGCGTTTTTTCAATGCCGCTCAAGCAATCCGTTTGCAAAAAACGGATCTGGTCGCTCGACAGGTTGAGGCTGCCGTCGGGTTTGGTGTGGCGCTGTTTGATGTGCTCAAAGGCTTCGATGAGGAAGCCGCAGGTGCCGCAGGCGGGGTCGTACACTTTTTGCCCGATGTCGGGGTTGAGCGCCTCGGTCATGGCCTTGATGAGCGGGCGCGGCGTGTAAAATTCGCCGCTGTTGCCGCCGTCGCTGCCCATGCCTTGCAGCAGGCTTTCGTAGATGCGCGAGAGTTCGAAGAGGTCGCTGTTGTTCTGAAATTCAAGCGCGTCTACAATGTTAAGCACCTCGCGGAGGTTGCCGCCGTTTTGGATGCGGTTGGTGATGACCTCAAAAATGCCGCCGATTTTGTACTCAATGGTTTTGGGGCTGCTGCTGTTGAGTTCCCGGAATTTTTTCAGGTACGGAAACAAGCGCTCATTTACAAAACCGATCAGGTCGCTGCCGGTGAGGGCGCTTTTCAGGTCGGGTTTGCCCTCGCTTGTTTTGGGGCAGGCCCATTGTTCCCAGCGATAGGGTTGCTCAAGGATATATTGATAGGTTTTCGAGTCCATTTGCGCATCGAAGGCGCGGTTGCTCTCGTAATCGGAGAGGAATTTCAGGAACAAAATCCAGGAAATCTGCTCGGTATAGTGCATGGCCCCGCTGATGCCGTCGTCACGGCGCAGGATGTCGGTAATGCGATTGATTTGTTGATGCATGGTAGGTTTTTGATTACAATTTCCCTTGAAACGCTTCGGCTAAAATACTGCTTTTCAGGCTTTCCAAATGTTGCAAGCGCGCGTTTTGCTCGGCTTGTAAAGCGTCGATGCGGGCAAAGGCTTGGTCGAGGTGGGCGACGATTTTTTGTTGTTCGGGGAGGGATG
>JBAXTB010000662.1:0-1799 GCA_037130425.1 Bacteroidota bacterium | reverse complement strand
ACTGATATTCAACAAAAACAGCTTCAACCTCGCAGGTTGAGTTCTTATTTCATTGTATTCATTGATACCGGCTCTATCACCTACAAACTGGATTTACAAGACATTACACTTATTGAAGGAGACTTGCTTTTTGCGATGCCCAATCAAGTTTTTGTACCACCTGCTAAAACAGACAATTTAAAATATTTCAAGGTACTGTTTGATGAAAATACATTGGCTTTGCTACCGCAGCGCTTTTCGTTTTTGGTTAATCCATTAAATGCGCAAACGATAAGCTTAGACAATGCTGCAAGGGAACGCGTAAGAACGGTTTTTGACATTTTAAATCAATTACTTAATGCCGATCAACAATTGGCCGACTCAGAAATAATATTAGCCTATTTGAATTTACTATTATCAGAATTGAACAGTGCATATTTTAAAAATGAATCCGTTAATATTTTAAACACTAATTTATCAAAGTTTGTCGAGTTCAAATTAGTGGTGGAAACGCATCTTACAGAACAACCATCTATTAACACAATTGCTGAGAAATTGGCTTTAACTACAAACAGCCTATATCGGCTTGTAAAAGAACATGCTGGCACATCGCCAAAGGATTTTTTCACAAACCGCTTGATGATAGAAGCCCAGCGTAAACTACGTTATTCTAATCTTTCTGTAAAAGAATTAGCGTATGAATTAGGATTTAATGACCCCGACTATTTTTCAAGACTTTTCAAAAAAAGTACGGGAAAAAGTGTAAGTGACTATTTACGCAGTCAAGATTTGTAGGGTAAATAAAACGATTTGTCCATCTCTTCTATTTTATAGCCCTCTACTTTTGCCTCATTATTTTAAAACAACTAAAAAAATGAAAGTAGCATTAGTAACAGGCGCAAACAAGAGCATTGGCTTTGAAGTAACAAAGCAGCTTGCACAAAAAGGGATTTATGTTTACCTCGGCAGTCGCAATTTGGAAAATGGTATAGAAGCCGTTCATAAATTAAAAGCGGAGGGACTAAACAATGTAGAAGCCATTCAACTTGACGTAACAAATGACAAATCAGTACAAGAAGCCCGTGAAGTAATCGGTAAAAAAACGAAATCATTGGATATTCTTATCAACAATGCCGGAATTTACGGCGGTTATCCGCAATCCGCATTTGACGCAACGATGGAGCAGTTCAAAGCAACATACGATGCTAATGTTTATGGCGTGGTAAGAGTTACACAAGCATTTATTGATTTGTTGAAAAAATCTTCTGAACCTCGTATCGTAAATGTAAGTTCAAGTCAAGGTTCAATTACGTTGCACAGCGACCCTGCTTATAAATATTATGACTACAAAGGAGTCGTTTATCTTTCTTCAAAAGCGGCCATGAATATGTACACAGTTGTATTGGCTTATGAACTAAAGGATACCAACTTTAAGGTAAACGCCATTTGCCCAGGATATACAAAAACAGATTTTAATGGACATCGTGGACCTGGAAGTGTTGAAGATGCCGGAAAACGAATTGTGAAATATGCCTTGATTGATAAGGAGGGCCCGACAGGAAAATTTTTTAGTGAAGAAAATAACCCTGAAACGGGAGAGATACCTTGGTAATAAGAGAGAAATAATTGTTCGACCGTGTGGTCTTCGACTATCTCCGCTCAATGCCCTGCCGCCGCGCTTGTGTCTTCCCCGATCTGTGATACGGGACAGGTTCGACCAAGCGCATACAACGTGAGTGGCCAAACATCATAACAAATTGATTGTAAGCGCATTAGCATCGCGCGTTGCGTGCGCTTGGTCGAACCTGTCCCGCATCACA
>JBAXTB010000661.1:0-1801 GCA_037130425.1 Bacteroidota bacterium | reverse complement strand
GCCCGATAAGTCGGATTTTGCCAGACAACTGCTCGCGGGCCTGCGCAGTTTCGGCAGCGACGACAAGTTGATCTCCTTCCCGGAATTGTGGGGTTATGTAAAACGCGCCGCACCCAAGCCCTGTGCCGCTACTTTCGGCGACCATGCGGCGGGCGGCGATTTCCTGTTTGTATTGCAAAATTACCAAAACCCGAACAGCGAGCTGGACGACTGGAATACCGCTAAAAGGCTCAATTCGATTGCTGCTTATGAAAACTACCTGAAAAAACACCCGCAGGGCGATTTTGCGGAAGCGGCGGCGGCTAAAATAGAGGCTTTGCGCAACAATGTAAAGCCCGATAATATGGTGCTGATTCCCAAAGGCTCGTTCCAAATGGGCAGCGAAGACGGTGAAACGCGCGAAAAACCGGTACACCGGGTCACGCTCTCCGATTTTTACCTCTCAAAATATGAAGTGACCGTGGCCGAGTTTCGGGCCTTTGTGGAAGCAAGCGGATACCAGACTGACGCTGAAAAAGAAGGCAAAAGCCGAGGGTATGACGGCAAGGAATGGAAGGATATTGAAGGCCGCAACTGGCGGCACGACCCGGAAGGAAACCTGGCGCAAGGCAACCACCCGGTTATCAATGTAAGTTGGAATGATGCGACCGAATACTGCAAATGGCTGAGTCAAAGAACCGGGCTTAAATACCGCCTGCCTACGGAAGCGGAATGGGAATATGCCGCCGGAAACGGCGCCCGGCATACCAAATACAATTGGGGGAACAGCGCGCCTTCCGGCAAACGAGGCGGTAATGTGGCGGATGAGACCAGCGCCACTCATTTCAATTGGGAAAAAACCGAAGCCAATATATTTGTGGGTTATGACGACGGTTTTGTCACAACAGCGCCCATCGGATCATTCGATTTCAACGATTTCGGGCTGTATGATATGACGGGCAATGTGTGGGAATGGTGTAGCGATTGGTATGATTCGGATTATTACAAAAACAGCCCTGTTTCCAACCCGGTTGGCCCTGCATCTGGCTCCAACCGTGTTTTCCGCGGCGGGTCGTGGAGCAGCTACCCGCAGGATTGCCGGGTGGCGTTTCGCGTCAGCAATACGCCCGGTGTTCGCAACTTCTACATAGGTTTTCGTCTAGCCAGGACCAAGTAGCCCTATAACACTTTTACCCTCTTACACTTTGCTTTTAAATACTCCGCCGCAATAGGTTTTGTTAAAATTATCCTGACGATACAAATCAAATTGCATAAAACTTATTGCTTTGGCGTATAAAAAGGGATGTCCCATACTGTGGTGCATCCTTTTTTCTTTAGCCAACGCGTAAATATTTTGCTAATCGTAATCTCGATATATTGCGCAGCATATATAGCGTATATATAAACGCGCAGCGTCTATGTATTGCCATTAAACGCATATATAGGGTTCGCAGTTCGTATATATATGCGAAAACAAAAAACGGTGCGGCCTTCGTGTTCGGCTAAACAAACCGTACACTACCGGACGCACCGTGTAAGAAAATATTCGGTTCCGACATATTCTCGGAACGCAGGACAAAGGGCTGGACAGAAAGTTGCCACGCCCGCCGCATCCGTAAAGGCGGCAGTTCCGGGCGCATTTCCCTGTATTGGCTAGACGAAAACCTATGTTGTTGTTGCGATTACCGGGCGTATTGTTGTTGCGATACGCCACCCGGCAATTCTGCGGGTTGTTGTTCCACGACCCGCCGCGGATAACACGGTTGGAGCCAGATGCCGTTTGCCCGTATTTTGATTCAATTTACCCAAGCAGTGAACGGCG
>JBAXTB010000660.1:0-1805 GCA_037130425.1 Bacteroidota bacterium | reverse complement strand
TTAGAACGCATAATTCACCGTCATATTGAAACGATAGCCCGGCAACGCAAAGCCTGGCGAATGTACTTTGATGTGATCGCCGTCAATCGCAGCAGCCAATTGGTTGCCGATAATCGGGATACCCTTTAAAGAAGCCTGCACCTGATCGCGGAAAGCCACAATATCCGTTTCCGGGTCATTGGTCTGATAGCGGAAGGTACCGCGCATCCATTTCAGGTCGAGGCCGATAAACGTAATGTCCATCGTCATAAAACGCCCCATCCGAAACTGCACGCCCGCCGCGCCGCCGACGCCGACGCCGCCCAAAGCGCCTTCAATTTTGGTCGTACTGCCATTCGATGTTTTTTCGATTTCACGGGTAATATCGTAGCGATTGTACCGCGCATAAGGGGCCAGGTAAAAACCGCGCGGCTCATCGCTGCCGATATAAAAACGATTTTCTAAGGTAAAACCCAAATTGGTAAAGCGGTTGGTAATGGATTTGCCCGATACAACCGAAACATCCGACGAAAAATAATTCGGAATATTGGTTCGGCGCGGAATTGCCACCAATAATGACAAGGATTTATTGTTTGCATAAGCCCATTCGCCGCGCACGTTGAATTTGCCGAAACCGGTCAGCAAACTGATCGGTGCAATACCGACCGTAAACGCCTGTTCCGGCGCATCGCTTTCAGAATAATTACTACGGCGTTGAGAAAAACCGGCTGTGCTGATAAAAAGTGCGCATAAAAGCGCTACGCTGATTTGCTTGAACTTCATGTTGTTTTTCAATTTGAAGTTAAAACGCAATCTGCACCCCGGTATTTCTGAACGCTCGTTAAGGTTAATTTAAAACTGTGTTACGGTGATTTAAGGAATCGCCGCTACTGCGCTACCGTCATCACCTTGCATTGTCGGTAAATGCCGTTTTCATTGGTCACCTGCAATTGGTACACGTAATTATTGGGTGGCAAACTAAGCGCTTTTAAATTGACATCAACCCTTTGGTCGCCGGCGCCGAGTTTACCAAGTTCGAGGGTAGCGACCTTCCGACCTGTAAAATCCCAAATATCCACTTGCACCTCTGCCGGATTGGTCAGGTTGAACGGAATCGTGGTTTCATTTGCAAACGGATTTGGGTAGTTTTGGCCTAATTTGAACTGCCCGCCGGTTTCAGGTTCCAGTTCGGCCAGACCTGAAACGCCGTTGCCATTTACAGTTACTTCAAGGTAACTGTCGTAGCCGCCTGTGGTCGCATTCGGGGTCAAAGTGGCCAATTGGAAAGAATAGCCATCGGAAAAAATACTATCCGAATTAAAGGATAACGGATCGGCGCCCTTGGTATAAAGGCTTGGAAATGCGGCATATACGTTGTTTTTGGCCACCAATGGAAAAGTCAGTTGTGAAATGGCCGCATACACAGAACTCACGTACACCTGAAAGTGAATATGGCAAATACGGCCGGTGTACCAGCCGGGAAAAATGGTGACAAAATTCACTTCGCCGTTCGCATTGGTCATTTGGTAGCCGCGCAAATAAGTTAGTCCGGCCTGGCCCTGGTTGTTGGTCTGGCTGTAACCGGAATACAAACCGTCTTTGTCACAATGCCAAATATTGACCCGCACATTGGCCATCGGCAGGCAGTTGGCGGAACCGATGATTTTGAGTTTCAGGTTGAGCTGCGCGCCTGTTTTATTTTCCCGCACATCTTGTCGAAAGTAAAATGAATTTTCGGTCAAATCAAGCGGGAACGGGCCTGCTGTTTCGGACGGAATCAGGGTGCAATTGGGCGGCAATGGACCGGATTTGCCAGTGAATTTGCC
>JBAXTB010000066.1:0-19990 GCA_037130425.1 Bacteroidota bacterium | reverse complement strand
GGACGTGCCGCCGCACCGCCGTGGATAGGCTGCAAAATCGGCGTTTCCACTTCCAGCAAACCCAATTCGTCGAGGTAATTCCGCATGGTGCGGATCAATTTGCTGCGTTTGATAAAAATCTGGCGCACTTCCGGGTTCACCGTCATGTCCACATAACGCATACGGTAGCGCTGTTCCGGGTTGGTAAACGCGTCGTAAATATTGCCGTCGGCGTCTTTTTTCACCACCGGCAGCGGGCGCAGGCTTTTAGACAGGAATTTAAACTCCTGCACATGCACCGACACTTCGCCGGTTTTGGTGCGAAACGCAAAGCCTTTCACGCCGATATAATCGCCCAAGTCGAGCAATTTTTTGATTACAACGTCAAACATGGTCGCGTCTTCGCCCGTCATAAACTCATCACGGCGCAGGTACAACTGAATACGACCGCTGCTGTCTTGCAGGTTCATGAACAGCGCTTTACCTGCTTCCCGGCTCGCCATGACGCGTCCGGCCAAAGCGACTGCTTGGTAATTCAGGCGGTTCTTGGTACCATCTTCAAGCACCTCTTCCTGATAATTGGCAATGATATCGGAGGCAAAGGCCGTCACATCAAACTGTTCGGGCGGATACGGATCGATTCCGAGTTCGCGTAGTTTTTCAAGCGATTCGCGGCGAAGTAATTCTTGTTCTGTCATTAAATATACTTTAGAGGGGGCAAATTTACACCGGAACTTTCATAAATTTCGAAATCTTAGGGCGCTATGGCAAGCGCTTGGGTTATTTTTATGCTAATTCTGTTTGTTGAATGGGCGGCGACTTCTTACACCTATATATATTTACAGCCGCAAACATAAAAACGCATGGGCAACATATATGGCTTTTTAATACTGGTAATATTTTGTTATTCAAACATATATAGCCAAACCGCTCCGGTTGAAAACCTTGATTTAAAGCCGGTTTTTATCACGGAGAAGAAGCCGGTTTTTATTTCAACCAGCCGAAATGTAACGGCCATCACCAATACCGAAATGAAGGAGCGCGGCGCTCAAACCCTCTCCGACGCGCTTGCTACTTTACCCGGCGTAAGTCAACTGACAACCGGCGCCATTTCAAAACCAGTCATCCGCGGTCTCTTTGGCAACCGCATACAGATCAATGTGGCGGGCTTGCGATTAGAGGACCAGCAATGGGAAGACGAGCATGGCTTGGGGCTTTCCGATGCGGGCGTTGAGCGCGTCGAACTAATCAAAGGGCCGGCGGCGCTGCTTTTTGGCTCCGATGCAATGGGCGGCGTGATTAATGTGGTGGAGGAAGAATTGCGGGATAAACGCCCCTTGGAACAAGACTTAAACCTCAAATTATTCAGCAATACCTTAGGGCTTGGAGTCGATTATGGGTTTAAAAAACAAGGAAAAAACAGTTTTTTATGCCGGGCAAGCGCGGAAAACCATACCGATTATCGCTCCGGTGGCGGTGAACGTGTTCCAAACACGCGTTTTGCGTTGTACAACCTGAAATTCGGACATATTTATCAGGGGAAAAACTTCCGTTCCGAAAACCGCTTGCTCACTTCTTACAGTGCGTTTGGCTTCCTGACGGATTCTTCGCAGGTACTGGCTAAGAGCGATCTGGGTCGAAATTTTAATGACGGGCCGCATCACAGCGTGCTTTTAGCCATTTTGAGCAGCCGAAATACCGTTCATTTGAACGACCATTCAACCTTGCAATTAACGCTCGGTTATCAAAGCAACCTGCGACAGGAACAAGAACGTGGCAACCGTACCGACCTGAATTTGAACCTGAATACCGGCTCGCTCAATGCGTCCATTCAACAAAATCTTCCACATAACTGGTTGTGGACCAATGGTTTTGCAACGTTGTTTCAACGCAATACCAATAATGGCGGCCGGATTATTGTACCGGATGCGTCCATTCTGGAAGGCGCTGTATTTAGTTATATTAAAAGGCTGATGCAGTCGGAAAAATACACGGGCGCGTTTGAAGCGGGGGTTCGTTACGACCGTCGGCAAATCAACACCTTGCGCACCCGCGATTTTAATACGGCCTCCAGTTTGATCCCGCCGTTCAGCAAACCTTTTGATGATTTTAACGGCGCCATCGGCCAAAGCCTGCAATTTGGGCATTGGGCCTTCAAAGCAGATGCAAGCACAGGGTTTCGCGCCGCAAATTTGGCCGAACTTGCCGCCAACGGCCTGCATGAAGGCACCCCAAACTGGTACCTCGGCAACCCGAATATGAAAGTGGAACAATGCCTGAACTTAGACTTGTCCGGAACCTGGCAACTCAAAAATTTCAGCGCGCGCGGGAGTATTTTTTCCAACCGCTTTTTCAATTACATTTATTTAAGTCCCACTGGCACGGAGTATTTCGGGTTTCCGCTTTATAGGTATTTGCAGGACAATGCCGTTTTTAAGGGATTTGAAACGGGTATCAGTTGGGAGCAAGCGCAACATTTGAGCCTCTCACTCGACTATTCCTACCTAAGCGCGCGCCGCGATGATGGTCGTTTTTTGCCATTTATCCCGGCTAATCGTTTGATTCTCAATGGTAAATATTTTATTCCCTTACCCGAACGGTTTGCGATGAAGCACTTTTACGCAGCATTTGGAATGCAATATGTGGGCGCGCAAAATAACCCGGCGCAGTATGAAACCGCTACGCCCGATTATACCTTGTTCAATGCGGGTTTAGGCGTTCAAATACACGCCATGCGCATTTTACTCAGCGGCCGCAACCTCACGGATCGCCGTTATGTCGATCATTTGTCGCGCCTGAAATACTTAGGCGCTTACGATATGGGGCGCAACATCGTGCTCAATGTAAGTTGGCAGTTTTAACCGTCAGTCTCACAACGTCCATTCATATAACTACTTAAAAATGAAACAGATCGTCTCTCTTGCTATGTTCTGCGCATTGTTCTTTTTGGTATCTTGTAAAAAAGAAGCCGAAATTCCACCCAAAATTCAGTTTAAAACCGACGCTGGGTATATTTCCGCCGATGGTAAAGTTGCAAAGAGCGCAAATTTAAAAGCCGGTATTTCCATTACCAAAGTGGAAGACGAATTAAAAACGCTCAACGTTTCGGTGGCCTACGACGGCGCAACCAACACGGAAACCAAACAAAAAATCGACATCAGCGGCAACCCTGATAATTTTGCCAAAGACATAGATTTTAGCAGCCGCAACCAGTCAGGTACAGAAAAATGGTACTTCACCGTTACCGACAGCGATGGCAATACGGCGCAAGTTTCGCTTAATTTGAATATCGAATAAACGTTAGGAGTTCAAAATTCGATCAATTTCAGCCAGTTCGTCCGGGCTAAACGCCAAGTTGTTCAAGCAACCTAATGAATCCGCCATTTGTTCCGGACGACTGGCGCCCACCAAAACCGAGGTCACACGCTGATCGCGCAGCACCCAGGCCAAAGCCATTTGGGCCAGCGTTTGTCCGCGCCCAAGTGCGAGCGCATTTAATTGCCGAATTTGATTCAAACGCGCCTCCGTGATGGCCGATTCTTTTAAATAACCGTGTTCTTTTGCCGCCCGCGAGTCCGCAGGAATGCCGTGCAGGTATTTATCCGTTAATAAACCTTGCGCGAGGGGCGAAAACGGAATGCAGCCCACTCCTTCCTGTTCCAATACATCCAACAGGCCGTTTTCAATCCAGCGCTCAAACATGGAATATTTGGGCTGATGAATCAGGCAGGGCGTACCGAGTTGTTTCAAAATCCGACAAGCTTCCGTTGTTTGTTCCGGAGTATAACTGGAAATACCCACGTACAGGGCTTTTCCCTGGCGCACCACCAAATCCAGCGCGGCCATCGTTTCTTCCAGCGGCGTGTCGGGGTCGGGACGGTGGCTGTAAAAAATATCGACGTATTCTAAGCCCATGCGTTTCAGGCTTTGATCGAGGCTGGCAACCAGGTATTTTTTGGAACCCCATTCGCCGTAAGGGCCGGGCCACATGAGGTACCCTGCCTTGGTAGAGATAATTAACTCATCCCGATGCGCCTGAAAATCTTGTTTAAACAACAATCCAAAATTCTCTTCCGCACTGCCGGGCGGCGGGCCGTAGTTATTGGCTAAGTCAAAATGCGTAACACCCGCGTCAAAAGCCAGATGTAAAATGGAGCGATATGTTTCGCGCACATCCACATGGCCGAAATTATGCCAAAGCCCTAAGGAAACAGCGGGTAATTTCAAACCGCTGCGGCCGCTGCGGCGAAATGGCATGGATTGGTAACGAGATTCGGAAGGTTGGTATGTCATGGTACAGGATTGGAAAGTCTTGTTTCAAAATCTGGTTTGGCAAAAGTAAAAAGTATGTGCGATAATTACTTTTTAATGACCACAAACACTGACAGCACCTTGCAAGATTGCTCATAACACGTCCCTCCCCTACCGCAACACCTTCCCCCAAAGCACCACCGCCCCCGAAACGACCTTCATCAAATATGCGCCCACAGGTAAATTTTCAGCCGCCACAAATGCCTTAAAACTTCCATCTCCTTGATTATCAGCCACTAAACGCCCAGCCAAATCATACAACACAACCCGATCAATCGACGAAACCATCTCCACATTCCAGCCCGTCACCGCCGGATTCGGCCACACCCGCAGGCGCGCATCCGTAGGCGAAACTACCGCAGTTGGCGTACATTCCAGGGCATTCAGATAATTCCACATCGCATTGTCAAAAGCAATCGGTACCTGGCCGCCGCCTGGGCCGTTGAACCCGCCATCATTGCCCATGCGCACCACCACCCAGCCTTTGGAGGGCACAATGTGAATTTTTTGGTCGTTTTTACCCAAAGCCGCAAACATATCGGGCGGCGCATTGGTAACTAATTCAGAGTTGAACACAAACTGAATGGAGGGCAGCATAAAACTCTCCTGCCCGTTCAACCACCACAAATAGCCGTAACTTTTATTCAAGGCTTGTGAAGGATGAACCATATTATAAAAATACGTCTGATCGTGCAACAAGGTATCCGTATCCCAGCGACCGCCAGCCAAAATCAAAAGTCCGTAACGCGCCATATCCCTGGCCCGACTGTACATAATATGATCGAGCCAAATCCCCTTCATGCCGGTTCGATCCAATACATGCGATTTGGTAAACTGCTGAAGCGTCTTTCCACTCGCTGCTTCTAACACATTGTGAATGAGCCGATAAGGCGCATTGTGATAAGCCCAGCGTGTGCCGGCGTCGGCTAAATAAGTCAGGCAAGCCGGTGTCGTACAATTATCCGGATCAGGCACATTGGGGGTGGCTGGTATATTGTCGTTCAAACCGGTGGTCATGGTCAGTTGATTGCGCACCGTAATAAGCGCTTCCTTGTCGGGCGGGCAACTCGTCCAGCCTGCGCCGAGGTATTGGCTCGTGGGGTTTTCAATATTCAGCAAGCCTTCTTCTTGCGCCTGCCCAACCATAAATGAGCTCAGAGATTTCCCCGCAGAAGCCCAATACCAAAGCGAATCTTGCACAAAGGCGCCGAAGTATTTTTCCAACACAATTTTCCCGTCTTTGAGCAGGATAAAAGATTTGGTACCGTGGGTTTCTAAAAAATGGTAAAGGCTGTCAATGCGCTCCGGGCAAAAACCAAGCGATGCAGGTGTCGTTGTTTGCCAAACCGTGCCTGTTTTGGGCGGAAAATACAAATTTTGCGTTTGGGCTTGCGCTATAAAAGCACTGATAATCAACAAACTAAAAAGAAAAGTGATCTTTTTTATCATGACATTCAAAAGGGATAAAGGTCAAACATACAGCGGCTTGGGTATTTTGGCGTCCGCCCGTATTTGATCGTAAAACGGCCTGAACGTTTAATTCCCAGCTCAAGGTTTCTGAAATTAACCTAAATTTGTTTCTTGAAGCATAAAAAGAAACCTTCTACATGGAAAATTTTGATACCCCATTAGATGACCTTCGTTTTGAAACGATGGATCAAATTGAGTATGCGAACTTTGGCGAACGTTTGGCCGCCCGCATTATTGATTCCTTTGTAATCTTTATCCCCTCCCTTTTTTTTCCCATCTTGCCAAGTTGGCTATACTTTGCTTTTATGGAAAGCGGTGACAGTCAGGCAACTGTTGGAAAAAAAGCCTTAGGCTTAATCGTAACCGACCTTGAGGGCCAACGCATTGATTTCTCGCGGGCTTCCGGACGATATTTCGGCAACATTATATGTGTTTTAACCATATTTATTGGTTATCTTACGATGTTGTTCAACCACAAAGGCCAGTGCCTGCACGATGTAATGGCTGGAACAGTGGTGATTCGGCGACGTTCGCAACCGGCAAATAATCCTACAACCTTGCAATCTAAACCACGCTCTGCCACAACCCGCAACTGGGAACAACACAATGCGCTGGACGATTATTCAATTGTAAAAGTAGACGAAACGGGTGTACAACTCTTAAAGCGTACACCCGTTGGGCAAACTCGAGAAAACTATACCCTACAGGAATTGGCGCAGGGCACAGTTGACTTCTCAGATAGTTTAGGAGCGGAAAAATCAGACGACATCAAGGCTTACGCGCGGGATTTATTGAACCTCCTGCGTCAGCGTCGTCAAATTTAGGCCGCCAAAAGTTTTACTTTTTGACTTCATTCCAGGCTGGAATTGCCGGAATGATCGTAGCGTGTTTGCCATTAAAGCGCCAAACGATGCCCGCATTGATGCTGTAATCGGCAAATGCCGCATCACCGTGGTACACTTTGTCAGTTACATCAATTTGTTCGCTGAGTTTGTCAGTGTAGCTTTGGGTACGATTGCGTTTCAAAGCATAAGGCATTGTAAACGTAATGCCCACGTTTTTAGAAAACCATGCCAAGCCCGGCTCTACCGCCAATACGGTACCCGGACGACGGAAGCCATTGCTGCCTCCAATCAAATCATACACAGTAACGCCTTCATAGCGTGCGCCTAAAGAAAACTGAACGTTTTGGAATGGAGCAACCCAAGTGAAGCCCAAGCGGGTCAGGAATTGATCCGGAACACTGAATTCGATAATCGAGCTATTTGGAGCAGGCAATTTCCGACCAGATGAAACGCCGTTTGTTTCACGCGGGTTGGAAAGGTAAAAAGCGTTGCCATACATACCAAACGAATGGAATATTTGCACAAAACCTTGTAATTCAGCCGAAACGCCCCAGCCGCCATCGCCGAGTTGAATGCTTTGGTCAACCGTTTTTACTTGGATTGCGCCGTTTTCGCCGCTGTGGAATTCATCTTTTACCTGATAATTGCCGGATGGCGCTTTCACACCCAAACCGAATGCAATGTTCCCTTTGCGAAATTTATCCGGATTCAACAACCAGTAAGATGCGCCGAAACGGATATCGCCAAGACCATGCGACTGTGTGTGATAACGGTTTATTTTATCGTGCTCGTATAAAGACGAACGATCGTTAAATGCAAGCGGAAAAGCCGCATTTACGCTCAAGCGATTGGAAATGCCATAAGTAACATTCAGATCAAGCGCGTGCGAATTATTGATTACTTCGGTATGCTGTACTAAACGTTCTTTTTGCTCTTCCGTGCCTTTAAAATGGCGGAACGAACGGAAATAACGGTAATTGGCCCCAACTTGAAATTGACCTTTACCCAATAAAGCGGAGCCTGATACGCCGGAACAACCGCCCATTTGACGGATGGCTACACAACCTTGGCCTTGCGCCTGGCTTAGCATTAATAAGAAAAATACGAGGGATAAGCAGAGCGTAGCAATTTTTTGCATAACAGGAACAATTTGAGTTTCGTTAATGATGATGCAAAACTGCGCCACATTTCAGTCATCCGCCTTAAAACGAGCTTAGATCGGTCTTAGAAATTCCTTAGAAGTCCCCCGGCATCTAATTTTCTACAAAATACATATCAATCTCTCCTTTATTTTTTACCGCAATTTTACCCCGATAATGACATGGAAAGAATTGATTTACAATCGCATAAGCCTCGCCTGAAATATTAATCTTGCCGCCTTCGCCAGCTTGTTCCACCCGCGCTGCAATGTTTACGGTATCGCCCCAGATGTCAAATGCAAACTTCCGGGAACCCACCACCCCGGCAACCACCGGCCCACTGTGAATCCCGATGCGGGCGTCAAAACGCGGTTGGCCTTTTTTGTCCCGTTCTGTATTCCATTCGTGCAGCCATAGTTGCATTTCTTTAGCGGCCGTAACCATGGCGCGTAATTGACTGCCGCCACCATTTGGCAATCCGCCCGCGCACATATAGGCATCGCCAATGGTTTTGATTTTCTCAAGCCCATGCTTGGAAATGATTTCGTCAAATGCCTGAAAACAAGTGTCCAATTCTGTTACCAGCTGTTGCGGACTAAGTTGTTCCGCGATCTTGCTAAAGCCCACAAAATCAGCAAATAATACACTGACATCTTCGAAAAAACGCGCATTGGTGCGGCCTTTTTGTTTCAATTCTTCGGCCACTAATCCTGGTAATATATTAAGGAGCAAATTGTCGGAACGCTGCTGTTCTTCGCGGATAATTTTATTTTTTTCACCCAGGATGATCGCATTTTGACGCGCCCGGAAATAGCTAAAGGCAGATCCGCCAGCCACCAACAGCAACACGGCCATAATGGCATAATTAAAATTCCGGGAACTTTCCGCTTCACGCAATGCCAGATTCCAGTTCGCTACCGAAAAAGAATCAAGCCTGGAACGATATGCCAAGGAATCGAGCATTTGTTCTTGCTGCAATAAAATCAGTTTGGTCTTAACCTGCGCTTCGGTCATAACGCTGATTGCAGCCTCTTTTTCCGCCAACAGCGATTGTAGCGCCTGACTTTCCTTCATCAGTTTTTCTTCCTGAGATTGGCTTGGGGCAGCGTTTGGCCTGCTATTCGGCGTACTTGCCACGTTACTGGTCGGCGCATTTGACTGACTCGGTAAGTTTGACTTTTGTACCTGAGTAATTTGCGATTCTAACTCCTGAACTTCTTCGGTTCGACCGCGCTTTTCGGCGATAATGCGGAGTTGAACCAGATTGTCCAATATCAATGACTTGTTCCCGACGCCCGAAGAGCGCAAGATTTCGTTGCTTTTTATAAATTTCGGAGCAGCCGGTTCTCGTCCAAAAAAGCCTTTTTTACCATTGAGCATCAAGGCTTTACCTTGCCGGTTCAAAGCAGTTGCGCGCCACTCGATACTGCCCGATTTTCGCGCATTTTCTTCAGCGTCTTCTGCAATTTCCACCGCTTTCTTATATTCGCCCATTGCTAAGTATGTATCCGATAGCGCAATGGATTTTTCTACTTTTTCAAGGCCGGAAGCTTTGGCTATTTCTTGCTCAAGCTGCTGTACGCGGGCATTTTGACTCAGCCCCGGAACAGAAAAAAAGAGCAAAACGCCCAACGTAGTGAGTAAAAGATTCGTTTTCATTGATTTATGTAAACTCATTTGTATTTCGATAAACAAAATTAATACTTCATCAACAAAAAATCTACCATGATCAAAAAAGCCCTGTTCTTTTTTTGCAGCATAGCACTCAACCTTCATTTTTGTTTCGCGTTGTCCATTATACCTTCCAATCATGGAAAATGCGATACCATAATTACGGTCGAAGGTAAAACATACATTGTAGAAATTGTAAAGGAAGATGCGCGTCAAGTCCAATTTTCCCTTTGCAATGAAACGACCGGCAATAAATACGGCATTGTAAACGACCGTATTCGAGAAATTCGGCGCGCAAATGGTAAAATTACAAAACCATTGGAAGATTATCCGGTTCAAGAGTCCACGCCGCTGATAAAACCCAAACCAGCGCCCACGCCTTCCATTTTCGATCCAAAACCCAATAAAGGAACGGAAAAACCTACATTAACTCAAGATTCCGCTTGTGAAATACTTACTTTTTCTGACGGAAAATCCCTTGAGGTACGCATCGTTGAAGAAGACAATTTCAATTATTTCTACATGATCTGCGGCAATACAGACGATACCGTGTACATCGCGCCGATCAAACAGGTTAACCTGGAAAAGAAAAAAAGCCCGAAACAACGCAAAAAAAATGGATGTCTTATGGTTGGGCTGGTAATCGTTGGGCTGGTGTATCTTATTTCTTTTGCTGTCCAACTCATCGGTGCTTAAACTACATCGGATCCACATCCACCAACACCTGTACCTGACTAAAACCGGGCTTGCCCACCATCATTTCCGTCACATATTTGATAAAACCCTTCGCATGTCCGATCAAAGGCGCGGATTTTTCAAGTTTTAACAAAATATCCTGATGATACTGCCCGCGCGCACGGGCTACATGCGGCAAAACAGGCCCTAATACCCGCGCGCCCAATTTTTCACGCAACATTTTACCAAAAAATGCCGCCGCCGCTTCGGTTATTTTTTCGTCTTTATGCCGAATCGTCAAGTGAATCAGCCTTGAAAACGGCGGGTACATAAACGTTTGGCGTTCCTGCAATTCGCGCTTTATAAAGGTTTGAAAATCATTTCGTTGTACCTCCAAAATTACCGGATGCACCGGGTTGTACGCCTGCACGTACACCAGCCCGCGCTTATGCTTGCGCCCTGCCCTGCCCGCCACCTGGGTCAACAACTGATAGGCACGCTCTCCCGCCCGAAAATCCGGAAAACGTACCAACTGATCGGCGCCCAAAACGCCCACAACACCCACATTATCAAAATCTAAACCCTTCGTGACCATTTGGGTTCCCACCAAAATATCAATACGCTTTTCTTCAAAATCATTCAAAATGGCCGTCAGGTTGTTTTTTGTACCGGCTGTATCCATATCGAGGCGACCAATGCGCGCATTTGGCATAAAAACCTTCAAATCATCCTCAATTTTTTCCGTCCCAAACCCCAGCAAGGTCACTTTCCCGCTTCCGCAAGCCGGACAAACCACCACCGGATCCTGTTTGTAGCCGCAATAATGGCAGCGCAGGCTGTTGGAATGTTTGTGGTAGGTCAAACTGACGTCGCAATGCTTGCACTGCGCCGTCCACCCGCACACCTGACATTCCAAAATCGGCGAATACCCCCGACGGTTCTGAAATAAAATAACCTGTTCGCCCCGATCCAACGCCGATTGTAAAGCAGTAAGAAGCGGCGTGGAAAAAATGCCCTGCATCTGTTTCGACTTTGTTTGCACTTTCAAATCAACCACCGTAACCTCCGGCATTTGCAGGCCGCCGTAACGGTTTTGCATTTCAACCAAGCCGTATTTCCCGGTTTGGGCATTGTGATAACTCTCTAAAGAAGGCGTTGCCGTCCCCAGAAGCACCTTGGCCTGGTACAAATTGGCCAAATAAATGGCTGTATCGCGTGCATTGTAACGTGGCGCCGGTTCGTATTGCTTGAAGGAATTATCATGTTCTTCGTCTACAATAATCAGTTTCAGGTTGCGGAAGGGCAAAAACAAGCCCGAACGCGCCGCCATAATCACGGGCTTTCCACTCACCGCACTGCGCCACAATTCGACCCGCTCGTTGTAATTAATTTTAGAGTGATAAACGGCGATATCGTTGCCCAGCACCCGCTGTAAACGGTTGATTAACTGAGTGGTAAGCCCGATTTCAGGCAACAAATACAATACTTGCCCGCCCGTTTTCATCACCTCCCGAATCAGTTCAATATACACGCGGGTTTTGCCGCTGCCGGTTACGCCATGCAACAAAACCGTACTTTTATCTTCAAATTGGGTCTGAATCGCCTTACACGCCGCTTGTTGTTCCTCCGTCAAATCCCCGGCTTCGCTCAAATCATCCTCGTAACCGGCAATCCGCGAAACTTCCTGGTCATACAGTTCAAGAATGCCTTTTTTCACCAAAGTCTTCAAGGGCGATTCCGTGACATCTGCTTTTTTCAATACGTCTTGCTTCAAGACATACTTCTGCTGTTTGCTCAAATGCAAAAACGCCATCAGCACTTCAAGTTGCCGCTCCGATTTATCCAGCATACTAAAGGCCGAACGCAACTGTTCCGGGTCGCTGTGATAAGGCTCGGCCAGGCGAACCCCCAAAATTTGTTTGGGCTTGAATTTCTCCTGCAAATCCTCCCGCAAAAACAGCGCGCCCAATTCCAGCATCCGTTGAATGACCGGGAACACCGTTTTTTTATTCAAAATTTTGCGCACATCCTCAATGGTAATTTCAGTATGCAATTGAAGCGCTTCCCCAATCAAATAAGCCTCATTATCAAGTTGCAACAGCCCGCCGCCAAAATCCGGATTCAGCGCAAGTTTGGTTTCGCTGGTTAGTTTCATGTGCCCGGGCAGCGCCGCCAGCATCACCTCTCCCATCGTACAGCAATAATATTCGGCCAACCAATCCCACAATTTGAGTTGCTCCGGCGTCACCACCGTAATATCATCCAATACGGAATTGATGCTTTTTAAGCGGTAATCCGGTTTGTCGTTGTGTACCCGATCCACCAGACCGCTGTATAATTTGCGCTGCCCAAACTGCACTTCCACGCGCACGCCCGGGCGCACCGACGCGATTAAATCGTCGGGCACACGATATGTATAGGTGCGTTTTGGTAAGGCAAGGGGTAAAATAATGTCTGCGTACATGAAAATATGGCTGAAATTTACAGCGGTTCTGCAAAGGTACGCCCTGCAAACCGCTATTTAAAAGGTATAACACAGCAGCTTATGCCGTATTAAGGGTAAAAAACGTAAAACAAAAAATTTTTTTATCCTTGAACCTTAACTTAATCCCAAACAAGATTATTTTTGTGGTTGAATTTTCATCCATGGATACGCCGCTTAGGCAAAGTGTATCCAAATTTTTTTACCAAAACAATTTTTTAATTGGCATTTAAACCATTCCGACCCAAACCTCCCGGCAACAGACCTCCCGGCGCTCCGAAACCAGGCGGCGGCCCACGGCCGTACAACCGCGGCCCTGTTGCGCCTGAGCACCGTATCAATGAATTTATTCGTGTTCCGGAAATCCGCCTCGTGGGCGATAACCTTGAAGAGATCAGCGAAGCGGTTGGTCAAACCGTAGAGGCAGCGATTTATCCTACTTTCAAAGCGCTGAAATGGGCTGAAGAAATAGGGCTTGACTTGGTGGAAATTTCACCAAACGCCGAACCGCCCGTCGTGCGCATTACCGACTACAACAAATTCCTTTATCAAAAAAAGAAAAAGGAAAAAGAACTGAAGGCTAATGCCGCAAAAGTGGAACTCAAGGAAATCCGTTTCGGGCCTGAAACGGGCGAACATGACTTTGATTTCAAACTGCGTCATGCCAAAAACTTCCTTGCCGAGGGCAATAAAGTAAAAGCCTACGTTCAGTTCAAAGGCCGCGCAATTGTCTTTAAAGACCGCGGCGAACTATTGCTCCTGCGATTCATGAAAGAACTGGAAGAACTCGGCGTGGCTGAACAACTCCCCAAACTCGAAGGGAAACGCATGATGGTAATTCTTTCGCCTAAAAAAGGCGGCAGCCCAAAGAAATAGGATTCGTTTTCTACCATTTCGGTGCAAAACAAGGAGATTTCTGTGCGCCTGTGTGTGATTTTTTATTTTTCAAGAAAAAAACCACGCTTACAGTCGCATTTCTCCTATTTACCCTGTTATCTTTGCGCTCCATTTTTCAACAAGTACTTTTGTATCATGCCGAAGATGAAAACCCATTCCAGCGCCAAGAAGCGTTTCAAGGTGACTGGTACCGGTAAAGTCAAACGTAATCGGGCCCGCATGCGCCACCTGATGCGTAAAAAAACAACGAAAGCCAAGCGTCATTTGCGCAACGGCGTTATCGTTAACACAGCCGATCACGCTCGTTTGGAGCGTTTGATGGTCATTTAAGAGCGCAGCCAATCGGTTTAACCGGTCGGAAACAACTTTTTTTAACGAGAGTATTGGTATAAGCATTTGCTGAATTAAACACTTTTCAAATTCATCAAATCCCAATGCTGTACTAAAAAACATTCTATGCCAAGAGCAACCAACAACCCGGCAAGTCGTGCCCGCCGGAAGAAAATCATGTTAGCCGCGCGCGGCTATTTTGGCGCACGCTCAAAAGTTTACACCGTAGCGAAAAACACCCTTGAAAAAGGCTGGCAATACGCTTTCCGTGACCGTAAATTTAAAAAACGCTCATACCGCCGCCTCTGGATTGCGCGTATCAATGCTGCAACCCGTGCTGAAGGCATGAACTACAGCCGCTTTATCCATGCACTCGATCAAAAAGGCATTGCACTCAACCGCAAAGCCCTTGCAGATTTGGCGCTCAATCACCCAGACGCGTTCAAAGCAATTTTGCGCGCTGTGAATGCACAAGGATAAGCAATACCGGTCTTTCCGGAACCCAAACGGGGAGTCAACAATGCGTTGGCTCCCCGTTTTTTAATACCAAATTCTGTCCTCGACAATTATAGCCAAAGCAAAGTGGTTCTGAAAATGTGAGTCTGGCAATCCATTGAAAATCAATTTAATCCATCCTGAAAATCTTCAAATCCATTTTAATCTCGGTATATTCTTCAGATATGACGGCTTTGGTCGTTTTTTGTAGCCCAATAATATATCTGATACAATAGCTTCGACGTATTTTCGTTCTTGACAAACTTCTTTAATAAGCGGAACTTGTCGAAGAAAAGGCGGAACTTGCAGCTCAAATTTCATAATCCCACGTAACAATAATTTGAACACGAACAAGAATCATTCACAACATTACAACAATCCTGTACGATGAAAAAAACAGTACTTCTTTTTTTAATGACCTATGTTGCACTGGCATCAAGCCTTAGCGCACAATGCGTTCGCGACTCCTCGCTAATCAACAATGACACTGTTTTCATTTCTCCGGCCCCTTATACTGCGGCAAACCCGGTGTACCGCTTGAAAATAGCCTGTATCGGCCAGCCATACAGCCAATCTGTAACAATTAAAGTGCCGTCAACCTTTGTATTTCAAGGTATTACGCTCGGCTTAACAAGCGCAAGCATCGCTACAACCGGTGCGGTTACCGGCTTGCCTACAGGCGTCGGATACTCCTGCGACCCGCCAAACTGCGTTTTTAATGCCAACACCTTAGGATGCATTCTTTTGAGCGGAACACCGAATAACCCGGCCCAAGCACCCGATACGCTTGACCTTTCTATTAAAGCAAAAGTTAATACAAGCTTCGGTCCATTAGATATTACGTTCCCCGGCCCCATCGCGCCAGGTAATTACTATCTGATCCTGAGAACGGCAGCCGGTTGTATGAGCGAAGCCACAGAGCCAGGCTCCCCATTCACAGCCATGCAAAACACGCCAAACCCATTCTCCGGTCAAACCGTGTTTCATGTAGATTCCGACATTTCTGGTTCCTTCCAGTTTAATGTGTTTGACATCCTCGGCAACCGCGTTCATACACAGACCGTTAGCCTTTCAGCAGGCCCCAACCAATTCTCTTTTGAATCTGGTTCATTGCCTGTAGGCGCCTACTACTACATCCTGGGCAACCAAACTGGGAAAATTTCCGGTAAAATGGTTGTTTCCAAATAATTCTTGAGCGCTTTTTATTGAAAATCGTACATTGCATATTGAAAATTGTACATTAGACTTGTTGCGGTGGGAAGTAAAACGGCAAAAACAGTCATTTTTTCGCCCTTCAAGGCTTTTTTTTGAGTTCGTAGCAGCGCTACGGACGAGAAAAAAAACGAAGAAGGACGGAAAAAGGACGTTTTTACGCCGTTTTCTACTTTCCACCGCAACAAGTCTATTAAAAACTGTTTTGATTTTAATGTGCAATTTTCAATATACAATAACGCCTTAATCCGCCCTTTCCTTTTATCACCCCTACTTGCTTAACCAACCCTACATCCCCGGTCTTTTTGAAAAGTCGTTGCCGCTAACACGGCATTAATCGCGCTTCCTCGCCTTTTTGACGCAACGTATTTTTTCACTTCACTCCAACCGGTGTTTATGCGACCATTTTTCCAATCATTTTTCTTTATTACCCTTTTCGCGCAAGCCCTTTCTGCACAAAACGGATGCCCCGGCTGTCTTGTTTCAGTACCTGCAAACCTGCCCGCCGATACCATTTACCTGCCCGCTTTACCCGACGGCCAACAAGGCGTTGCCTATAACAAAGACTATTCCTTCCGACTGCCCAAAACAACGACGCCTTTTGCTGCCATCGACAGCACAACACCGGCCGGATTAACGATTTCTAAAATTGACATCATTTCCATTTCCGGATTACCGCAAGGACTTGATTGGACGCCTAATCAATGGTCTTTCGACCCTTCTACACAAACAGATGGGTGCATGAAACTATGCGGAACGCCGCAGGAATCGGATACTTTCCTGTTGATGGTGAAAGTGAAAGTCACCGTATTTATCATCACGCGAGAAGTTGAATTCCCTTTACACCTATATATTGCACCTAAAATCAGCAGCACCAACGGGTTTTCGATGACCAATTTTACAGGATGCGGTCACGCAACCACTTCCTTTGTAAACAAAGTACCTTCCGGAGGCCATAACGGCTTTACTTATCATTGGGATTTTGGCGACGGAACCACTTTTAACGGGGAAAACCCGCCGCCCCATCCATACAATAGCCCCGGCGCATATATTGTGAAATACCGAGCCATGATTGATACAGTAGGCTATATCCTGCAAAGTGCCACGGTAATTGATGTGGAATGTGTAGATGAATTGGGCGCCGGACACCCCGATTTGTACTTATTGTTAAAAAACCCGGGCGGCACTCAGATTTACGACTCCTCCCCTGATATTAACAATGCCCCACTCCCGTACACGTTCCCCTTAAATATTAAACTCGGACAAGGCAATTATAACTTAGCGGTTTGGGATGAAGACTCCGGCTTGAAAGGTAGCGATGATCCTTGTGGAAACGTTTCCTTCAACATCCTGAGCGACGGTACCATTACTTCCGGAGGCTTCGTTGTGGCGCTTAAAATTATTCACCCGATTGACTCTGTACTTTCTACCGACACCATTCGGGTGTATCCACAACCGACACAACCGATTATCACGGCCCCGTTCGGTCTTTCAAAATGCGCCGGCAGCCCAAATCAGATTCGCCTCAATACAAACGCGCCTGTTTCCCGTCAATGGTGGCTGAATGGCGCAGAAATTGTCGGCGCTATTGATACATTTTTAATTCCCACACAATCAGGCTATTATAAGGTTCAAACGATCACGCCCGATGGTTGCGAAGCCGTTTCAGACAGCGCTTTTGTCGAAATTTACCCGCAACCAGCCTCGCCGCTATACATGAACCACAACAACTTATTGTCACTTGTAAACACGACGAACCTTCCGGCCCAATACGAGTTACAATGGTATTTCGGAGTCAATGCAATCGCGGGCGCCAACGGTTTCACGCACTGCGCTACTGCAGATGGTATCTACGGATTACTGGTAAAAGACCTTAGTAACCAATGTTCGAGTTATTACTCCGCTACGGTTGACTATAATCCTAATTTTGATTGCACCATTAGCGCCACTACACCTGCCAACGCAGCGATGCTAAATATGTATCCAAACCCGGCAAAACAAAGCGTCACGTTGTACTTTGCACAAGCGCTCACTTCCGAGGCGATGCTTCAATTGTGGGATATGACTGGTCGCCAATACCGCGTGATCCCAATAACATCTGGGACAGTACAATATACACTCGATTGTAGCACAATACCTTCCGGAATGTATAACCTTACGGTGCAAAGCGCCGATGGAACAAGTCGTCAAGGCAAATTAACCATTATCAAGTAAAATTGGGTCCCATATTTCTTCCGGACTGTTAACTTATTAGGACCCGCCGGGCAACCAATTGTTGTTCCGGCGGGTCTTTCATTTGGAAATAAACCAGGCAAACATGAATACAAAAAGGAGTTCTTTTTCCAACTTTTACCTGTTACAACTTACACTGCTCATTTTTACGATATTAAGTAGTTGTACCTACACCTTAAAAATCAAAGACGGACGAACGGCATTCGATCGTAAACGTTATGACCAAGCCATTCCAATGCTCCAAAACGAGTTTGCGCAGGCCAAAATCCGCAGTGAAAAAGGGCAAATTGCGTTTTTATTAGCCGAATCCTACCGGCGCAAGGGCTTGTTTGAAAAATCGCTCGACTGGTACCACACCGCTTATGAAAACAATTATGGCGCCGATGCGCTAAAAGCCTGGGCCTACACGCTCAAAAAACTCGAACGATATACAGAAGCGCGTGAAGCCTTCAAAAACTTGGGCATCGAAATCGGCAGCCCCTATGAATACCGAAAAGAGCTGACGGCTTGTACCGTAGCCGAAGACTGGCTCAAACAGGCGCCGCAAAGTGGCATAACGGCTGTTCCGGCTCCTTTCAACAGCCCGCAAAATGATTTTTCACCGACCATTTTTTCAGACGGCCGATTGGTTTTTACCAGCGACCGCGCCATGGGCGAAGGGGAAAATGCATACGCCTGGACCGGCAATAAATTCATGGATCTATACATCGTTGGATCAGACGAGGCAAGCCCGCAACGTTTTGACAATCATTTGAATAGCGCCGCAAATGAAGGAACTGCCTGCTTTAGAAAAGACGGTTTGGAAGTATTTTTTGTGCGCACCGTGGAAGCCTACAAAGGGGATGACGCATATTGCAAAATCTATGTAGCCGAAAAAAAACCGGATGGAGGATGGGCTGATCCAGAACCGTTTCCATTTCAAAAAGAAAAAATCAATTACCTGCATCCAGCCTTGTCATCCGATGGCAACACCTTGTTCTTTTCCTGCAATGACCCCGACGGTTGGGGCGGCTACGACTTGTACAGCACAGTTCGAAATAAAAAATCGGAAACCGGGTGGGATGAGCCGAAACCGATGAGTCGGAATATTAATACCAGTGGCAACGAAATGTTTCCCACTGTATTTGCCGACACGTTGTATTTCGCTTCCGACGGACTACAAGGCATGGGTGGCCTGGATATTTTTAGCACGTTCAAGGCTGATCGCACTGCCTGGACACCGCCGCACAACTTAAAAGCGCCCATAAACAGCGGCTCCGACGATTTTGGATTCATAATTCAGCCAGCCAAAACAGGCGAAGAACTTCCTAAACCAACAAAACCCGGCGATTTAATCAGAACCGGCTTTTTTACGTCCAATCGACCGGGCGGCCGTGGCGGCGACGATATTTACCGTTTTGAACAACGCATCCCCCCGCCCAAACCCCTTGTGGTTGATACGCTCCCCCAAAGTCCAAAAGCAAATAAAATAGTCCTTGAAGGGTATGTTTTGGAGAAAATATTTACCAATCAGGATGACCCGAACAGCAAGTTTTTAGGTCGCAAACCCCTCAAAGGCGCAAGCGTTGTCGTTGAATCGGGCAGCAAAAAACAAAATTTTGTCGTTAAAGAGGACGGATACTTTAAATTGGAACTCGCAGAAAACAGCGATTATAATTTTACGGCATCCTTACAAGGCTATCTTTCCAACAATGCCAAATTTTCAACCAAAGGCATTGCCAAAGACCCGGCAAACCCTGTACAGGTATTTGAAATTGAAATCGTACTCGACAAAATATTTAAAAACCGTGAAATCGTACTTGAAAATATCTACTATGATTATGATAAATGGGATATCCGACCCGATGCGGAGCCAACTTTGAATCGGCTGGCTGACGTACTGCGCCAAAACCCAAATATTCGCATTCAACTTGGAAGCCACACCGATTGCCGGGGAAATGACACTTATAACCAGGAATTATCACAACGCCGTGCGCAAAGTGCCGTCAACTACCTGATCGGAAAAGGTATCAACGAAGATCGGCTTTCAGCCATCGGGTACGGCGAATCGCAACCAGCGGCTACTTGTGCCTGCGCGCGCTGCACAGAAGCAGAACATCAAACCAACCGACGCACCACTTTCAAAATTGTTGAATAAAAAATTTTAGCCACTACCCAACCAATCAAGATAAGACTGCGTCATTTATTGTGTTAAAACTTTCGTAATTCTTTTTCTGACCGTATTCTGACATTCCAAATTCCCATACCTTTAT
>JBAXTB010000659.1:0-1811 GCA_037130425.1 Bacteroidota bacterium | reverse complement strand
TTGTCTTGAATGATGACGTAGGTTTCGCAGTAGGCTGTGTTGCCCGCCAAATCCCGCGCCCACAGTTCCACGCCCTGGGTACCGAGTTCGGAACAATTAAAGATCAGACCGGTAATAGGATTGCCCGAAGCGTCTTGTGGGAAACCATTTCCCTGGCCGCTTTTTCGAATCCCGTATTGAATCAAATCGGCGGGCGTGCAATTGTCGTCGCCGTATTGTAGAAAGTCATTTGCCCATAAGGGAACCATCTGGTTAGGCATAATGTTGGCTGTTAAACCGTTGATACACAATGAGGTAGGGGGCTTGCAGTCTTTTACGGTAAAACTATATTCCTTGATTGTTTCATTGCCGCAACCGTCTTCCACAATCCATTTTATCTTATGCGTTCCATAAGGCAGTTCCGGAATCGTGTAGGCGCCGGGGGCAGATTGCGTATTCCAGCGCACCGAAGCCCGCACTAAGTTGTTTATGATGGATGTTTGTAAGGCAAATCCGTATTGTTGGTTTGGCGGCAGATTCCGTTGGTCAAATGCACGGGCTTGGCCGCCGCTAAAATTGGGATTAAAGGCGTTGCCGAACTGAACATTGTTAAAACCCGGCAAAAGGTCGCTGTTCACCACGGTTTCCATCGTGCCATTCTGATCGAGGTCGAGGAAAAGCAAATACCGGATGTGCAGGTTGGTGCCGGAGCAGGAGTCCACAGCCGTAATGGTAAGGTCGCTGGGGCCTTCGCATACGTTGTGGCTGCTGATTTTTGGATCCCACCAGGCGGCATCGTTCCAAAGCGTTGGGTCATTTGCTGTCAGGTCGCAGTAGGTTTGAGGGCTTGGCGGGGCATTTACCGCCGGATCCTGCGTGTCTACGATTTTTATGATTTGATCGTAGCTATAACAATTAGCATTGGGATCATAAAAACTGCTGAAATTCACCGGCGTACCGCCTGGTGTAAGCGATACTATAGTAGGCGTCCAAAGGCCACTGGATCCATCGGGCGCAATGACAGGGCCGCGTATATTATTGGGATCCAATGGATTAGCGCTTGGTTCAGGGTTGGGAATCGCGATGCAAGGGCCATATATATTATAGGTACACCAGTTGATAATTTTCCAGTGCCGAATGATTTTGTAGCATGCATCGGGCACTACGGTAAAGATTTCATCTTCATAAGACACGCCGATGAGTTCGCAATCTTCGCCAAAGAACGTCGGCTGCCCGTAATTGCCGGTGCCGTCGCATTTTTTCACCACAACGTCATTGGGCAATTTGAGGAAGTAATTTTGCTGATGGAAAACGACTACACGTTGGGTGCATTGGCTTGTTAAACCGGAGCAATCGGTCACTTTGAAGGTGCGGACAATGGTGCCGGCGTTGCAAATCGTGTCATAAGCGCTGTAATTGACGGTGCTTGTAATTTTATAGATACAGCAATTGTCGGTTCCTGTGGCATTCCCGTAAGCCAACAAACTCGGATCAAAATTTTCACAGCCGACCGTAACATGCGGCGGCGGCGTACAAATCGGCTTGATTTTATCGCGTACAAACACTTTTACCTGGCATTCATTGCTGTTTTTATTGCAATCAGTTACGCGCATAAATATTTTCACCGTATCGCCGATATCCGCACAGCAAAACTGAACGGTCGGACCATAATTTCCGGGTTCACCGGGACAATGGCCAGTAAGCCGTTTTACTTCATATTTTTGAATACAACATTGGTCGTAAGAGCCGTCGTCGAAGGTTTTGGCAAATACTTCCGCGATCCCGTTTCCACCGACATCCACCTGGGTAAATTCATCGCAAACCACAACGGG
>JBAXTB010000658.1:0-1852 GCA_037130425.1 Bacteroidota bacterium | reverse complement strand
ATTCACAACCACCCGGAATACGAACTTAATTTGATCGCCGGCATGTCGGGTACGCGTATCGTGGGCGATTCCACGGAGCGTTATACCGAATATGATTTGGTGTTGCTGGGGCCGTATTTGTACCATAAATGGGACGGCGATGAGTTGCTCCAACATTCCGGAAAACCGTATCGGGTCATCACGATTCAGTTTGCCATGGATTTGTTTAGCGGGCAATTATTTCAAAAAGAGCAGTTTATAAAAATCCGAAAACTGTTGCGGGATTCCAGTCGAGGCATCCGGTTTCAAGGTAAAACTTTTGAAGAAGCCATGCAAATCATGGTCGGCTTGACGGAAGATAAAGGCTTCACCAACATCATTGATTTCTTACACCTGCTCGACCTGCTGTCAAAATCTACGGAATCGACATTTTTAGCCAGCGAAGGATTTTCGCCCCAGGCGCCGTGCACAGAGAATAACCGCATCCAGGTGGCTTACGGTCATATTTTCAAGCATTTCGACGATCCCGATCTGAAAATCAGCGACGTAGCGGCCCAACTTAACATGACCGATTCGGCGTTCAGCCACTTTTTTAAACAATACGCTTTCCGCAATTTCACGCAATTCCTAATTGATGTGCGCATCGGCCACGCCTGCAAATTGCTGCTCAATACCGATGAAACCGTGAACCAGATCAGTTTCAAATCAGGTTTTAACAACCTCGCCAATTTCAACCGCCTGTTCCGCAAATACCGCAGCTGCACGCCGCTGGAATACCGACGCCGCTACCTTGAAAAAAATGAATTTGACTGGACTAAACAGGTGACGCCCTGGCAGTTTTTACCGGGGAATTCGGCCACGCAGGTGGGAATAAAGCCGAAGGCGTATTCGACGCGGCTGGTACATCTGTAGAATATCGAATATCGAACAGATGAATATCGAATGTGGAAGGGAGGCTTCGGGCCGGGCTTTTTCGGACGGCGGAATTTATTCCGCCTAAAGGGCTTAAAACATTGTCTTACAATTAATTATGATTTTTTTGAGGCGGAATAAATTCCGCCGTCCAAGGGCGTTGCCCTAAAACAATCACTGATACCGGATGCAGAGTCCTCCTTCGATATTCGATATTCATCTGTTCGATATTCATTATTCCTTATTCCCACACGGTTCGTTCAAACAGCCACTCAAACATCGGCTTAAACTCCCTTCCCCAAAACGTCTCATTGTGCCGCCCCCGGTCCCGGATCACCACCCGCACTTTTTCATCGTCATAACCGGCCGCCTGGAATTTCCAGTACAACTGTTCCAGCGCCGGCCCCATCGAGCCCATTTCGGTGCGACTGCCGCCAAGGTAGATTTGGCTATTCTTAACTTGTTGTTTTTCAAGCAGTTTGGCCACGCCCGGATTAAACCAAAGCGAGGGCGACAACACGCCAAATTTACCAAAAACGTGGTTGTAACGCATGGCGGCGTAAAACGTAATCAGTCCGCCCATCGAGCTGCCCACCATGCCGGTGGCATCCCGTTGCGGCCAGCTACGGTAATGCTGGTCGATAAATGGCTTGAGCGTTTCGGCCACAAATTTCAGGTATGCATCGCCTTGTCCGCCGTGTTGGCCGCGTTTAAACGGCGCATATTCGTGCATCCGGTCAATGCCGCCGTGGTCTATGCCGACCAAAATGGCTTGGCGGTACAGCGGTTGCCGGGCCATTTGGCGACTCAGTTTCCAAGCGCCAAATGAAGATGCATTAGCGTCAAACAAGTTTTGTCCGTCGTGCAGGTAAATCACCGGGAAACGGCGTTCCGGATGGGTATGATAATTTCGGGGCAGCAGTACCCGCACGGTCCGCTGGCGATTGAGTTGCGGGATCGG
>JBAXTB010000657.1:0-1864 GCA_037130425.1 Bacteroidota bacterium | reverse complement strand
TTTCAAAACCCCGGTTTACAACAAACTCATAGCCGTCCTGTTCGCCGTCGCTTGCCGCCTTTGGGGCTGGAAGCTGGCGCAGGAGCGCTGTTGGAAGGCGCAAACGACCCTTGTTGTCGAGGGCCACCGGGTATTCGCCTATGAGTTGCACAGTGTGGGACTGATTTTAAATTTCTGCTATATGAAAACGTCGCCTAAAGTGGGTATGGCTTCGCCTTCACAGCCACAAATGTATTCTGTTTTCCCACATTTTACCACTTAATGACATTTTATTTGAAAAATTAAAAAGATATTTTATTTTAAATATTGTAAAGTGTTGATAATTAGTATTTTGAAAAACAGGGTTCAATGCTCTTTGAACGCCCCAAAAGTGACTTCAAGCAAGGTCAAACGCCTGCTCTACTGTTTAGCGGTATGCCTAAAGGTGTAAAACGAGCGGCGATTTGGAAAGAATTAGCGCAGGGCTGTTTGAAAATTACGCCTTTGTGGTAAAAAGTGGAAATAGCCTTCGCGATCTGGCAGGGCTGTGGGAAAAAGTGGGAGCATATCCCTAAACGGTATGAAGCCTTGGGTATAGGTTACTTTGCTTTTGTTAATTTTATACTTTGACAACTTCGCAAAATAATGTTCCTTTGCTGCCGCTGCCTAGTCAACAACAAATTGAAATAATACAGAAACAATCACTTAATCAAAAACGTCGCATGAAACGGTTTTACCTGAACTTGGCTTTTATCCTGCTTATATCTTTCGGTTTTTCTATCCCGGCCCGCGCCTCTTATGGGATTTTTGAATCTTATGTTGTTGTCGCTTCTACCTTTTACGACTTATTTGCAACAACCAGTAATCCTGATTTTAGCGGCGCCAACCTGGGTTCCTTTACAACCGGCGGAACGCTTTTGCTGAATGGGGGAGAGATCAAAACATTTAAAACCAGCAGATCTGGTTGTTCTAATGGAAATGTCTGCGGGGGAACGCTTTCCTGGGCGGTCAAACTAAGTGGTGCAACAGTCAAAAGCGGCTCATTTACACTCAATTATAACAGCGCTTACGGCGATCAAAACTCAGGTGCTTGTAGTGTTAACCAAAAATGGGACTTTACAAGCGGGTCGCAGAATATTCTTTCGGGCTTAAGCGCGGGTAGTTATACGCTTCAAGTTTTTTGCGCTGCAACCGGTAGTCAAAGTAATACCTCAAGTTGTTCGGATAATGTCACACAAGCCGCTTTGTCTGCTACGTTTACCGTTAACGCACCCTTAGCAGTTCAACTCCTTTCCTTTACCGCCGAAAAAAGCAATAAAGACGTTTTCCTGAACTGGGCTACCGCTTCGGAAACGGACAACCAATATTTTCAAGTGGAGCACCAAACCGCTGGCCAGGATTGGTCTGTTTTAGGCCGGATCAACAGCAAAGGCAATGCGTCGGCAAGCCAGGCTTATCGTTTTACGCACCATAATCCTGCGAACGGCTTGCATTACTATCGCTTACAACAGGTAGACTTGAATGGTAAAAGCACCTATTCCCCGATCACAAGCATTGATTTTCAATCATATACACAAATCGTACTCAGTCCTAACCCCTTGCGTGGCGACCAATTGAGCATACGACTCCCAGACGCCGAAACGCCGCATCAATTGCGCCTGTTCAACCTTCAGGGTCAATTGCTCAAATCATGGAGCATCGAAGCAGGTGTGGCGTTGTGGCACAGTTTAGATGTGAGCGGCGTGCCAGCCGGTTTGTTGTTTTTGCAAATGGATGGGGAAATTCCGCTTCAGTTGATTAAATCATAATCAACGATACAGCGTCACATCCCCCTGATATTTCACAATCGTTCCGTCTACCAATTCAAGTTCCAAGCGCCACAAAT
>JBAXTB010000656.1:0-1865 GCA_037130425.1 Bacteroidota bacterium | reverse complement strand
CATCTAAAATCTTAAATCATGTAATCTTAAATCTTAAATCCTTAAGTCAATGACACTGCCGCAGGGTCCGTGTTCATCCGTGTTCCATCTCCTCGCACACGGCGCGTTCCAGCCACCGCTCCAGCATCCTGTACTCCGCCGCCGTTGCTTCCCGGTTGGCAAAGCCACAGGCCGCCTCAATCCCATAACCCCAAACCTCAACCGTCAATACGCGTTTGTAACGGCCGTTGGGTTGGCGCGCGCGCAAGGACCAAAACGCAGCCTCCCCGGCCAGGGCAGGTTCAAAATAAAAACCGTCGCCTACGCAGTGAGCCATCGCTTTGCCTTCCTGTTGCAAACCAAAATTGCTTTCAATGAACTGCAATTCATAAGGTTGCCCATGTTCATCCTGCAAGGCATAATGAGGTTTAAAACCTGCTGGTAAAGGAAATTCCTGTAAGCCGAGCACCTCGTTCAAATGAAGCATCAAAGCCGTCCATTGCCAGCCCCGCAAATCAAAATCAGGCGCCGCGCCGTAATGCGCCGCCGCATGTTCGTTTTGCAAAAAAGTATCGTTCGGAATGCCAAATTTCACCCATTCCAACTGCCTGAAGGTCAAGTTTAGTTGTCCTACGGATTTTTTAGCGGCAGAGGTATTCAACCAAAGCCGGATTAAGCGACGCCAGAACATCATGTTGGCATACCCAAACGGCGGATGTATCGCTGCCAGCATCGCCGTACCATGATCCATCCCCTCGGTCCGAAATTGGGCATACCAGTAAGCCGCATGAACACCCTGATTGGATTCCGCTTCCGGAAAATACGCCGCCGCCGCGCGTCCCAGTTCCCATTTTAAAAACGGGGTTTGTTTCAAGCCGCCACCGTTGGTCAGGTAGAAATACAAGCGCAGGTTGTCAACCGGTTTGACCTGCGCATGATGATCCGTTATGAAAGGCAAATTCGTTTGCTCGTAACAAAACCACAATTGCAACACAACCGGCGGAACCGGATATTTTTCGAATAAAAAACGAATAAATGCCTTCAAATAATCCTCCGTATGTTGAAATTGTCCCACCGGCGCCCACAATTCCGGTTTGTTGCGCAGGTGCGTAGGCGCCCAATGGCGGGCAGCTGCCAAGGCCTGGTAATAAGCCCCTGGTACCCGCGTGGATTGCTCAAATATTTCAAGTGTTGGCTGATTGCCGGTCATGGGTCGCAGCACCGCCCTTAAAAGGCGTCGTCCTTCATGGTCTTGTAAAAACGGAAACCGGGGCAAAAAATGCTCCATCAGTGCTGCAAGCGGCAAATCTGCCAAACGCCATTTCCGCGTTTCGACAATCGGTACCCGACCGCGATCCTGTTCAATTAAAAGCAACATAAGGCGAACTGCCCAGAAAATAATTATAACGAAGTTCATGGCATGGCATACGAATAAATGGCTGTTCCGTGCAAGGCACAGAAATAGCGCGGTTAATGCTATAAATAAGTTAGTGGGTGGCGATTACCTGTTCAGTCCGGGTATATCTGAAATTGCGTTGCCTTGACGCTGCACACCGATCACCGCGCAACATGCGAGCGCATGATGAATACTTTTGAGCCAAGGGCTTTGCGAAAATATTCCGGTGTGCAATAACATGATGAATGTTTTATAGCACTTTAACCGAGGAGGAGGGGGAAAAAGTTCCTTGGGCCGGAAGTAAGGTTTTTTGTTGGACGCGGACGCGATTTTAGCGCAGGGAGAGAAGTGGGCGCAGGAATTTTGTTTATAATGAAAACTATAGGTGCTTTTTGAGCAATGTTTTCAGTATAATGAAAACTTAAGTGTTTTTCGGACAATGTTTTCAGTATAATGAAAACATTGCTCAAATGGGATTGAACACTGGAAT
>JBAXTB010000655.1:0-1873 GCA_037130425.1 Bacteroidota bacterium | reverse complement strand
CCGATCCATTCGCCGATGTTCAGCATAGCCTCGCCCCCTTGGGCAAATGCCGGAAGCACATATTTGGTATTGTAAATCAGGTCTTCCTGCACGTAAATCGGGAAGTGTTTAACGGCATCCCAGCGCCAGCCATCCACACCGGTTTGTTTTTTGTACCACATAATCCAGTTACGGGCGTTGTCGCGCATGTGGTTCGACGTTTGGGCCGGATTCACATACGCGCGGGTGATACCGCCGATGGTCGCCGTGCCGGAAGTCGGAATGTTGGAACTTTGGCCGTAGGCGCTGGCCTCGTAGGAAATATCAGGTCCAAAAAAGGCCGAACAAATATCCCCTGTGGTGCAGTTGTTGTTCAAATTCGGGTAAAAATTCGGGTAATTCTTAGGCCAGCGCCCGCTGCGGGTCCAGTAATCGTTTTGTGAATCGTCGATCAGCGGCGTCGCGTAGGACACGTAGCGGAAGTTCTTGTAGCCGTTTGAATTGGCCATCGAATAGGTCGGTTCCGGGTCCACACCGCCCGTGCCGGAATTGGGGCCGGCGCCGTCCACATGGTTCAGCACCACGTCTTGAATCACCTCGATTCCGTTGGCGTGCATGACCCCGATCATGCGCAGCAGTTCGTCTTTCGTACCCATACGTGAGCGCACATTGAGCGAATCAGGGCCGCCTTTTTGATACTTGTCGCCCAGGTCGTACACATCAAAAGGGCTGTAACCAACCGAGCCGGTGGAGCCGTTTTTGTAGGACGGCGGCACCCAAATCGCATCAATGCCCATCGATTTCAGGCGCGGAGCCAGTTCAGTGAGGTAATTGCTCCATCGGTTTGGAAAATTGTCATTGCGGTAGTCCCACCAAAAGCCTTGGAAAACGACTTTTTTAACGCGGGTTGTTTGCGCCTGCGCATCTGTTGCCACAAACAACAGCGCCGACAAACCGAAAAACACCGGTAAAGCGATTTTTTTAAATAGCGCGGCCATAGCCTTGACCGGCAGTGCGTAACGGATAACAAAGTGCATGTAAATTGTTTTAAACGTGTTTAAGACATGAGGAAATAATTTGGATTATAGGTTAGGCGTGCAAATATAATATTAAGAGTTTTGCATTTTCCAACTTTTATAGCATGTATTTTAAATTTAACATATCTAACCCTTTTAAGGTACAAATTGACTCATTTCGGGTATTTAGCCTCGTCAGGTCTTCCTTTCCTTCCCACGTTTGCCCAAGCGCAGCGCCGCAGCAGTGTCTCCGACCTGCTGCCCACGTACCGCACCATTTTCTTGCCGCGCTGCCAGAAAAGTCATCGCATCTGTCACGATCATTTTATACTTGTCCGGCTTCAGCAAGTGTTTCCAGCTTTTGATCGTCGCTATGGTGAAGTAAAGGCCGGAGTATCCTTCAGTAGGTAGCGGTTTCATGTCGTTTTAGTTGTAAATATATGGGAGCATCGCGCTATAGGTTAGCAGCAAGTCGGAGACACTGCTGCGGCGCTGCGCTTGGGCGAAGTGGGAAGGTAAGGAAGACCTGACGAGGCTGAAGACCAAGGTTGGCGGGGAGAACACCAAGCGAGACGAAAAATGCTATAAATATGTAATCACTGAAAGATAAACAACCAGTTACATCATTTCAAGATCATAATCACATCAACTCAACTGGCCAGGGCGTCAAAACCAATTAGTTCTAAACTAACTTTGTTGTTTATTATCAGTAATTAGTTCACAAGGAGCATTACCCGCTCCCCTCCACTTTGGAAACTAGTAGGGCGCAGCACTGCCAAGCGAAGCGTTATTCGTGGGCAATGGAAAATATGACAGTACAAGAATTATTGGTGGCATACGCCAAAGGAGAAAGAAACTTTATCTATGCCTACATTCGC
>JBAXTB010000654.1:0-1879 GCA_037130425.1 Bacteroidota bacterium | reverse complement strand
ATTTTGTGAGTTGAATTTCAACTCCGGTTTTGTCAACCATATTTGGGCATGTCCATACCGTCCACCGTCTACCGTCCACCGTCCACCGTCTCCCGTCCACCGTCCACCGTCCACCGTCCATGATCCACCGCCCACTCATCCTCGCCTCCAAAAGCCCGCGCCGCGCACAACTCCTGCAAGAGGCCGGTTTTGAATTTACCGTCCACACCCACGACGTAAACGAAGACTTCTCCCCGGATACCCCCGTGGAAGCAGTCGCCGAGCAATTAGCCATTCGAAAAGCCCAGGCCGCAGCCGAATTTATTGTAGACCTGGAAATCATCCTTTCCGCCGATTCGGTGGTCATTTTAGATGGGCGTATTTACAACAAACCCGCCGATTATGACGAGGCGTTTCAAATGATTCGGGCTTTGTCGGGGCATCAGCATACGGTTGTGACGGGTGTTTGTTTGTTGGCGAAAGAGAAACAGGTATCGTTTTCCGGCATGACCAAAGTTTGGTTTGCACCGCTGACGGATGCTGAAATTGATTATTACATCCGCACCTGCAAGCCCTTCGACAAAGCGGGCGCTTACGGCGTGCAGGAATGGATTGGGCATTGCAAAATTCAACGCATCGAAGGCACCTACACAAACGTTATGGGTTTGCCGGTAGACCTGGTGTATGATGCGTTAAAGCAATTTGCAAATGGCTAAAAGAATTATTTGTACTGTTACCAATGATTTAAGTTACGACCAACGGATGCAACGTATTGCAAGAAGTTTGGTAAAGGCGGGTTACGAGGTGACATTATTGGGCCGCGTTTTACCCAACTCAAAACCGCTTGTGGAAGCGCCATTTGGACAAATACGGATGCGTTGTTATTTCCGGAAGGGTTTTTTATTTTACGGCGAGTACAACCTGCGTTTATGCTGGAAATTGCTTTGGTTGCCCTTTGATGCTGTTTGTACGGTCGATTTGGATTCTTTACCCGCCGGGTGTATAGCAAGTGTTCTGCGTGGCAAAAAACGCGTGTTTGATGCGCACGAATACTTTACAGAAGTGCCGGAAGTGGTAAACAGGCCGTTTGTAAAGGCATTTTGGGGTCTCGTAGCGCGGATATTTTTGCCTTTTTACCGTCACGCCTATACGGTAGGGCCTTCTTTGGCCAGTATATTTACGGAAAAATACCATATTCCATTTGAAGTGGTGCGCAATGTGCCTTTTGCGCGTGTGCGTACCCCTGAGACGGATCAATCCAACGCGAAAGTGCTGCTTTATCAAGGCGCTTTAAATGAAGGCCGAGGCATCGAAGCCATGTTGGAAGCCATGACCATGTTGGACGGTGTTCAATTTTGGCTGGCGGGGGAGGGTGATTTGTCGCAGATTTTACGCCAAAAAGCAGATGCACTTGGTCTGCATGATAAGGTGCGCTTTCTGGGTTATGTTGATCCCCGTGCGCTTAAAGACCTGACGGAACAGGCTTGGCTTGGACTTAATTTGTTGGAAAACAAAGGTTTGTCCTACTATTACTCTTTGGCGAATAAATTCTTTGACAGCATCCAAGCCTACATTCCGGTACTCACGGTTGATTTTCCGGAATACCGCGATTTGAATGCCCAATATGAAGTAGCGGTTTTATTGCCAGATATTCAGCCAAAAACAGTCGCTGCTGCTATTCAACAGTTGCTTTCGGATGAAAAATATTATAATCAATTGAAAACCAATTGTATAGAAGCGTCAAAATCCTGGATTTGGGAAAATGAGCAGGAAGTATTGTTGAAAATTTGGGCAGCGGTAATGAAATAGTGCGTGAAATTATCACGCCATGTTACCCTTTACCCTCAGGGCAAACGCATCAAAAATCGCTCTAATTTGACACCACTGCCTATCTTTCCTT
>JBAXTB010000653.1:0-1896 GCA_037130425.1 Bacteroidota bacterium | reverse complement strand
CCCCCCCTACCAATTCCCCGGCGTATCCAGCGTCAAAATCAAATCCTCTTCCGTGCGCGGGTGCAGGAGCGCGAGGCGGCAGGCGTGCAGTTTAATGGAATGTTCCAGCCAGGGTTGTCCGCCGTATTGCACGTCGCCTACGATGGGGCTGCCGATATGGGCCAATTGGGCGCGAATTTGGTGAAAACGACCGGTTGAAGGTACGATTTCAAGCAAGGTTTCGCCGTCTTTTTCACTTAAAACCTTGTAATGCAGGGAACAGGGCTGTGCGCCGGTTTCGGCGTGGTCAAACACCAGCGACTTGCGGCCGGTTTCGTCTTTTTTAATAAAATGCGACAACACGCCTTCCGTTTCAGGCGGGGCGATGCTCACCTGCGCGCGGTAGGATTTTTGAACCTGTCCGCGTTCGAATTGGAGCATCATTTCGGTCAGATAATGCTTGGCTTTGGCAAAAATCAGGATGCCGCTGGCCGGGCGGTCGAGCCGATGTACGGCGCGGAGGTAGGCTGCTTTTTTGAAACCGCCCACTTCAACGTCGCGGTTCAGGTTTTCGGTTACATAAGCCAGCATTTCGACTTCCGCCGAAGGGTGCGGACTGATGCCGCTTTCGGTGCTAAGGCCCGCCGGTTTGTCAATGACGAGGAGGGCGGCATCTTCTAAAATAATGTTCATTTGGCAAAGGTACGGAAAACCACCCTTCGGTTCAATTGTCGGCCCATTTCCGTATCATTTTCGGCGACGGGTTGGGTTTCCCCGTATCCGCGCGGGACCAATTGGCGTTCGGCAACGCCTTTGCTGCGCAAAAAATAGCAGACAGCGCGGGCGCGTTGTTCGGAAAGTCGCTGGTTATCGGCGTCGGTGCCCACATTGTCAGTATAGCCGCCGATTTCCAGGATCAGATCGGTTTTTTTAGCCAAAATACCCGCTAAACGGTTCAATTCAGGTTGCGAAGCCGGTTTTAGGTTCCATTTTCCGCTGTCAAAAAGCAGGGCAGCCGGCATGGTGTAGCCTTTTTCTTGCAGCAGGTTGCGTTCCACCCAGGCGTCGTTGATTTCCTCCATCGAAAAATCGTCGAAGCAGTAGTAGCCGATGCGCTTGGTTTTATGCCAAAAATCGCGTTTCGGTTCGGTGTTTTCTTCATCGAGGCGCATACGATCGTCGGCGTTCATGTTGATGGGCGTAACGGCGTCGAAGGAAAAATTGCCGAACAGGAAATATTTGTAGGGCTGATCGGCCTTAAAATCGAGGTTGATGCATTGCCAGCGGCCATTGGTTTCCACGATGGTTTCCAGCACGAGTTGGGGTTTTATCGGAAAATCGACCTGGCTCAACATGAAATTTTCCTTTTGGTTGAATTTGTTTTTTGAAAACGAAAAACCAAAGTTGCCGCTGCGGATGGGTTTGATGCTGGTGCTTCTGCCGAACACCTGATTGAGGTGCTGCACGCCCAAAGAATCGTCGGAACGCACCCAAAAACGAATGCGGTATGTTTTGCCGGGTTCGAGGGGTTTAGCCAGGGTTCCTTGTATCAGTTCGTGGTAATCGAAGGCGAACTGCCCGTCCTGAAACGGGTGGTACATAATGAGTCCGACCATGCGGTTGCCCCCATGCGGCCTGGGCAGTTTAGAACAAGGCGAAACGGTGTCGTAAATAAGCAGGTCAGGCGTCATCACTTCGTAGGTTTTCCAGCCTAAAGCATTGTCATTGAATACATTGGATGTGGCCGAAAACGTGCAGGGTTTGCAGGAGGTCAGCCGGATGTCTTGGGCCGGGTTATTGCGTTCGAAGCCGCCGTTGACGATTAAATTTTGGGCGGATAAAAGGCTTGGGAAAAGGTATATGCAAAGCAGGAATTTGTACATAAAACAGGTTTTAAAGGTTGAAACAATGGATTTT
>JBAXTB010000652.1:0-1897 GCA_037130425.1 Bacteroidota bacterium | reverse complement strand
AATCCTGATTCAGACAGTGTGTCGTGTGCGTATGTACCCACGCAACCCTTTGTCTGAATCAGGATTCGCAGGATTTATGGATTTACAGGATTAACGCGCCCCATTGCTATTACACCCGGACTTACCTCCTTGCTCGGTCTTGCGTCCAACCTACCCCTGCTTGATATTGTCAATATAAAATATAGCATTGAAAGCCCAGCCCACAAAGACACTGCTCGCTTCTACGTGGCCCACGCCCCTGTTAGGCGCTAAAAAAATTGGCTCAAAAATAAAACAAAATGGCTCATATTGGCTCAAAATAAAATAATTTGCGTTAAATTTGTGCCATGAAAGCGAAGGTTTACGATTTTAGTTTACAGTTGAGTTGGAAGATACTCAGTGTGATCAGCCGAATTGATCGGTTTGATGCTTCATGGACTTCAATTGAACGATTGGAGAGCGGCAATCTTCGGCAATTAAGGCATATAGCCACCATTCAGAGTGTGGGCGCATCTACGCGAATTGAAGGATCAAAAATGTCCGATGAGGAAGTTGCTGAGTTGTTGAACAACATTGGTTTAAGCAAGATTGAAGACAGGGATTCGCAGGAAGTAGTAGGATATTTTAATGTACTGGATACAATTGTAGATTCATTCGACGCAATTGCAATAAGTGAAAGCAATATTAAAAACCTTCATAATCAGCTACTAAAGTATAGTTCTAAAGATTCTTGGCACCGGGGCGACTTCAAACAGCACGTTAACGCGGTTGAAGCAAGTTTTCCCGACGGTAGTAAAAAAATAATATTTAAAACAACAGATCCAGGGTTTGCTACCGAGGATGCCATGCGACGTTTGATAGATTGGTACAGTATGAGCACAGAAGTTCATCCGCTGATCGTATGCGCTGCATTTGTTTATGAGTTTGTAAGCATTCACCCGTTTCAGGATGGAAATGGCAGGCTTAGTCGACTTCTGACTACCTTATTGTTAATGCAGAAAGGGTACAAATGGATTCAGTACGTGAGTTTTGAGCACGAAATAGAAAATAGGAAAAAGGACTATTACGTTAGTCTTAGAAGTTGCCAGGCTCAAAGACCTAACGAGGACATTACGGACTGGATCGAATTTTTCCTAGAATCGCTGTTGAATGTGCAGTTTAAGTTAGAACAGAAACTAGCCCTGTCCGAACAACAAACACACGACTCAACCAAAGAAAAAATGGTTTACTCATTTATTGTGAATCATGCTGGTTGTAAATCGAGTGACATCGTTTCAGGCTTGAACATATCAAAGCCGACGGTTAAAAGAATACTATCGGATTTAATTGATAAACAATTAATTGTAAAATACGGGCGAGGTGCAGGAGTTACTTACATTGCGCCGGAATCATAAAAAGCAACGATGACCGCATTAGCAGAAAAAAAACTGGAATTCATCCGGGAAATATAACGTCGTGGCCATGTTGGGCATGACAAGGCTAAAATCATGCGCCTGATCCAGGAAATGGATGTACAGGAGCCTATTGAACAACTTTTGGCTCAATTGACGAAATGATATATCTTTTCGACGCTAAATATTATTCTGCATTACGTTCGTCAGTCTGATTTGATTTGGCGCAAAACTCCTTACATCAGATGCAGATTTTGACCATTTGGATGGTGTTTATATTGATCTGCAAAGGATAAAAGTTTAAAAATTCTGTATTTAGCAGACTTCTTACCCCGCTATTCCAAATACGACGCCGTATCAGTGTGTTTTTCACCCTGCGCCTACGCAACCCTTTGTCTGAATCAGGATTCGCGGGATTTATGGATTTGCAGGATTTAGAGTACGCTTAAAAACTTCGCGATAAGCCAGGCCAACTTGAGATCAATATCCTGCCAATCCTAAAATCCTGCAAATCCTGATTCAGACAA
>JBAXTB010000651.1:0-1914 GCA_037130425.1 Bacteroidota bacterium | reverse complement strand
ACCCAGCGTATTGTGGTGAATTACAACCAGAATTACTTCGTGAAATTCCCGAACGACGTAATCGTCACGGTTTGTGATGGCACAGGTACCTACGGCGAACCAAGTTTCTTTGGTAAAGACTGCGAACTGCTTGGCGTTTCTTATGAAGATCAAGTGTTTACGGTTGTGCCGGATGCTTGTTTTAAAATAGAAAGAACCTGGACCGTCATCAACTGGTGTACCTTCAATCCAAATCTGCCTTGTATTGCAGTGCCAAACCCGAATCCGAATGCAATAACAAACAATCCGGCAAACCTGCCCGGCCCGATCGTATCTGCATGCGGAACCCTGGCGCCCTGGGCTCCAACGGTGGTAAAAATTAATCCGACCGACGCTGCGACGACCAACTATTGCACATTTTGGGATGCGAACGCAAATTGTTACAAGTACAAGCAGATCATAAAAATCATTGATACCCAGGATCCTAAAATTGAAAACTGTCCGGCTTCTCCTGTTCAGGTTTGCGACATCACACCAAACGATCCGCTGTTGTGGAATCAATCGTATTGGTGGGACAACTTGATCGGTCAGCATGATTTGTGCGAAGGCCCGACGGATTTGACCATTACGGCTACTGATGCCTGCTCAGGCTCAAACATAAACATTCACTACCTGTTGTTCCTTGATTTGGATCAGGACGGCACGATGGAAACGGTCATTAACAGCGTGAACACCGGTATTGCAGGTTTAGGTTGGGATGCTGTTCCATTCGGAAACGCAGCAAACCCAAACTACACAGGCGGCACAACACGCAGCTTTGATGGTCGCGCAGTACCATTTAACCAGAAATATGGTTTTGCAATTCAAACAACAACCGCAGGCACCAAGAAAACTGCCTCCGTTCGTTGGAATACGCAACAGTCTCAGAACAATTTTGTGGTGCCTGAACTGCCTTATGGCACACACAAAATCAAATGGTTTGTAGAAGACGGTTGCGGAAATGAGTCAATCTGCGAATACACATTTCTGGTGAAAGATTGCAAAAAGCCAACGGTTGTTTGCCTGAATGGTTTGAGCGTGAATATCATGCCGACTAATATGATTCAACTTTGGGCGTCTGATTTTCTGAAATATACTGAAGATAATTGTACGCCATCCAATCAGTTAAAAATCGGAATTCGTAAATCAGGTACGGGCACAGGCTTCCCCGTGGATGGCAACGGCAACCCGGTCACAAATGTCGTATTCAATTGCATGGAACTCGGCACGCAAACGGTTGAACTTTGGTCGATTGACAAAGCCGGTAACGCGGATTTTTGCGAAACGTATGTGATTGTTCAAGATAACAACGGCAATTGCCCGGTTGATCCGGGTGCAAAAGTAGCCGGATCGTTGGCGACGGAGGCGACAAATGGTTTAGAGGAATCCGCCGTGCAAATTTCGGGTAGCGGCAATGCTATTCCGGCGTACACGTTTACCACAATGTCTACAAATACAGGTAGTTACAACTTCAACTCCATCCCGTTGGCATCCAACTCAACGATTACGCCAGCGAAGGACGACAACCCGCTCAACGGGGTTTCTACCTACGATTTGGTGCTGATTTCCAAACATATTCTTGGCATTGAACCGTTGAACAGCCCGTACAAAATGATCGCAGCCGATGCCAACAAATCCGGCTCGATTACAACGTTTGACATTGTTGAACTGCGCAAACTGATTCTCGGCATTTACAATGAACTGCCTGCGAACACCAGCTGGCGTTTTGTGGATAAATCGTATATCTTTTCTGATCCGGCCAACCCGTTCCAATCGCAATTTAGCGAATCGCGCCTGATTTATAATATTCAGTCCAATGTACTAACGGAAGACTTCGTTTCTGTGAAAGTGGGCGACGTGAATGGAACGGCGATTGCAAACTCGTTGATGGCGACG
>JBAXTB010000650.1:0-1924 GCA_037130425.1 Bacteroidota bacterium | reverse complement strand
CTTTTACGCCGTTTGGGTAGGTTTTGGACAGGTTGCGGATCGTCAGTTGCATTTGTAATATGGTTGGTTAATCAACGAGTAGGTGATTGCTTTGGCGGATAAAAAGACGACAAAAACCTGAGATATGTTACAGTCAATCGAGGAAAGCGGGCATATACGAGACGAAATTACAAAAAATCAAGGGTAAAGGGTATTTGCCCAAGAATCAAGACGTATGTTTAACAGACATGCCCGACCTGATCGAAAACGATATGGACTATTCGAGCGAGACGTGTATGAATATGTTCACAAAGGTTCCGGTGGAAATTATGCACGCGGTATTGGCCGGTATCACGAAGAGCTGAAACAACAAGGGATGCAAATCATAAAATTATGAAAATCAACTTTTTGCGCATTTGGCCTTTGTATCCTTCGCTGCCGAAAATACTGATTTCTAAAGTTTACTCATTTGATGACTCAAACTCATCTGATGAGTAAACTTTGAAAATCAGTATTTTAGACCAAATCATTTCATTCAGAAATCACGTAGGATGAATGGAAAGCCCCTATTTCCCCACCGTCGGCTCACCCGACACACTCCGCGCCCGCTCAATCAAATCCCGCAACTCAATACGGTAAGGATCGGGGTTGTTTTTCACCAGCAATTCCGCTTGCGCAAGCGCGTGTGTGTAAGAGGCAGCGCCTTTAAACCGCGAATTGCGCAACACCAATCCAAATTCAGCAATGGTCGCCGCCTGAAGCATATTGTTGTCCGGCGCCTGCAATTCCACCGGAACCTTGTGCTCCAGCAGGCGACTGCTTTGGTTGCCTTTTACGGGTTTGTAACGCAATTTAAGCGTCATCAAATCACCTGAAAAAGTTGTATTTATTTGATTTTGAGGATTATACGCAACATCTTTTTGCACCGCATCCGATTGGTTGTCAGCAGGCACGATTTCATAAATGGCCGTCACTGTGTGTCCGGAGCCTAATTCGCCGGCATCTTTGGTGTCGTCATCAAAATCCTCCTTGGCCAGCATCCGGTTTTCATAGCCGATCAAACGATAAGACGCTACTTTGTCGGGATTGAACTCCAGTTGCAGTTTTACGTCCTTGGCAATCGAAAACAGCGTGCCGCCAAACTCTTTCACCAAAACCTTTTCCGCTTCTTTTTCCGTGTCGATGTACGCGTGGTTGCCGTTGCCCTTATCGGCCAATTGCTCCATTTTGCCGTCTTGATAATTACCCGTTCCATAGCCGAGCACGGTGAGAAAAATACCCGATTCGCGTTCTTTTTCAATGAGTTTTATCAAAGAAGCCTCGTCGCTGATGCCGACATTGAAATCGCCGTCGGTGCAAAGAATGACGCGGTTGTTGCCGTTTGGCTGGAAATATTTACGCGCCGTTTGGTACGCCAGTTCAATGCCTTCCGCCCCAGCCGTGCTGCCCCCGGCTTCGAGGCGATTGACGGCGTCTTTGATGTCTTGTTTATTATTTGTCGGGGCCAATACCAGACCGGCCGCACCGGCGTACACCGCAATGGCTACATGGTCCTGCGGACGCAATTGATCGGCCAGCAGGTTCAGCGAAGTTTGTACCAACGGCAATTTATTGGGCTGCTGCATACTGCCTGAAACGTCGATTAGAAACACAAAATTGGAAGGCGGCAATTGTCCGGGATCTACGGTAAGTCCTTGCAAACCAACCATTAATAAGCGGTGCGACGGTTCCCAGGGACAAACGCTATACGTCGTATTTACCGAAAAAGGATGCTCGTTTTTAGGCTGCGGGTAGTCAAATTTGAAATAATTGATCATTTCTTCAATGCGCACGGCGTCGCGCGGGGGCAGGGAACCTGCCGTAATGTAGCGGCGGATGTTGGCATAAGAGGCGGCATCCACATCAATGGAAAACGTGGAAACAGGGGTTTCTTTGGATTGCAGGA
>JBAXTB010000065.1:0-20208 GCA_037130425.1 Bacteroidota bacterium | reverse complement strand
TCCCTCGCAACCAGAAAAAGATCCTTTTAAATCTGCGCCCTGGAAGGGTCTGCGTTCATCTGCGTTCCATCCCTCGCAACCAGAAAAAGATCCTTTTAAATCTGCGCCCTGGAAGGGTCTGCGTCATCTGCGTTCCATCCCCCTCTCATTCGGCAATCTACAACGGCAGCGCCGAATATCTTTCAATAAACGCCTTCAACTCATCCACCATCGCAGGAGAACCAATGGCAATGGTGCTGCGCTGGTGCAGTTCCGTCGGATCCACTTCCAGGATGCGTTTGAGTTGGGTGTTCATGGCCTTGCCGCCGGCTTGTTCCACCAGCATGGAAAGCGGGTTGCATTCGTACAGCAGGCGCAATTTGCCTTTCGGGTATTTGCGCGTGCTCGGGTACAGGAAAATGCCGCCGTGAATCAGGATGCGGTGGATGTCGCTCACCATAGAGCCGATATAGCGCAGGCCGTAGTTCTGGTCGGAACACTGGTCGATGTAGCGCCGCATTTCCAGGTCGAATTTGGAATAATAACCTTGGTTGACCGAATAATTGTTGCCGTTTTCAGGAATGCGCATGTTGCGGTGACTGAGGCAAAACTCGCCGATGGATGGGTCGAGGGTGAAGCCGTTGACGCCGCGTCCGGTGGTGTACACCAGGATCGTGGAGGTACCGTACAGCACATAACCGGCGGCTACTTGTTTGGCGCCCGTTTGCAGGAAATCATCCAAATTAGCCGGACCGTCCGGATCGCTTTTGCGGCGATAAATGGCAAAAATAGTACCCACCGATACATTTACGTCGATGTTGGACGATCCGTCGAGCGGGTCAAACATCACGATATAGTGGCTTTTTTTAGAATTTACGGGCGGAACATTGATAAAATCGTCGTTTTCTTCCGAGGCAATGGCGCAGCATTCGCCTGAGTTTTGCAGGCACTCGATGATCTTTTCATTGGCATACACATCGAGTTTTTGCTGGGTATCGCCGCTTTGGTTTTCGCCGCCGTCGGCCACGCCGAGGATGTTTACCAGGCCGGCCTTGTTTACTTCCCGGTTGATGATTTTAGCCGCCACACCGATGTCGCGCAGGAGGCCCGTGAGTTCGCCGGTGGCATATTCAAAATCTTTCTCGGAACGGATGATAAATTCATCGAGGGTAATGATCCGGTTCGCAGGCATTGTGCTGAGCGAAATGCCTTTTTCTGCTGCTTTTTTTGTGGAAGTGGCCATGTGTGTGGTGCGGTGGTTTTATAAAAAAAACGTGGATTGGTTAGGTGAGGCAAAAATAGCAAAACCAACTATCAATCCACAATCATCGCCTTCCGATCCAACTCCTGTTGCACCATATTCCCCGGCAATTCCCTAAACTCGTACTGCTGATTCCGCAACTGCGGCACAAAACCTGCCTCTTTAATGGCCTGTTGAATCCCGTCGGCCGTAAAACGGAAACGCGCACCGGCAGCCGATACCACATTTTCCTCAATCATGATGCTGCCGAAATCGTTTGCGCCCGCGTGTAAGCAGACTTGCGCCACCTGTTTGCCCACTGTCAGCCAGGAAGCCTGAATATTGACAATATTGGGCAGCATGATGCGGCTCATGGCGATCATGCGCACATATTCGTCGCCCGTCACGGCATTGCGGGCGCGTTTAATTTTTTTCAAAATCGTGTCCTCATCCTGGAAGGGCCAGGGAATAAAGGCCAGAAAACCCTTGGCGTCGGCTGGTTTTTCCGATTGAACCTGGCGCATGGCGGCAAAATGCTCCATTCGCTCCAGGTTGGTTTCGATGTGGCCGAACATCATGGTAGAGGAAGTAGTCAAATGCAGTTTATGTGCAGCCCGCATCACGTTGAGCCATTCTTCGCCGCCGCATTTGCCCTTGGAAATCAGGCGCCGTACCCGGTCGCTCAGGATTTCAGCGCCCGCGCCCGGCAAGGAATCAAGCCCGGCTTCTTTCAGTGTTTTGAGCACATCGTAATGGCTCATGCCTTCTAATTTAGACACGTGCGCAATTTCGGGCGGTCCCAGCGCGTGCAACTTGAGCGTTGGGTACAGGCCTTTTAACTGTTTGAACAAATCGGCGTAAAACCGCAGCCCAAGATCGGGGTGGTGCCCGCCTTGCAACAGCAGCTGTTCGCCGCCGAGCGCAAACGTTTCTTCAATTTTCTGTTTGTATTCCTCAATCGTGGTGATATACGACTCGTTGTGCCCCGGCCTGCGGTAAAAATTGCAGAATTTGCAATTGGCAATGCACACGTTGGTGGTATTTGAATTCCGGTCGATGATCCAGGTAACGGTATCGCCGGGCACGTGGTGTTGGCGGATGTGGTTGCCCACGTACATAAGTTCGGTCGTTGCGGCGTTTTCAAAGAGGAAAACCCCTTCTTCCGGGGAAAGCCATTCTAATCGAAGGGCGCGTTGCAGGAGATCAGAGACGTTCATAATTTTCTATTTTCAGAAATATTTGAAAACAGAACAAAGTTACGCCAACTTGGTTTGCAAACAAGCACGGAACTTTGTGGAAGAGGCTTTATCATGTTCAGGCGCGGCAAATGGAAAACCGTAAAAGTTTAGACGGCTTGCTATATTTGTGACTTCAACCGAAGGACAATTTATGCAGATATATAAAAAAATAATGATTTTGGCTGGATTCGCCCTGGTTTTTACGGCTTGTAAAAACCCTGCGCCGCCGGAAAACAAGTACGACAAAATCGCCACCGGCTTTTGCGAATGTACCGCGCAATTGGTGGAGATGAACAAAAAAGCCGTGGCCTTAGCCTCCGATTCGACCGGAGAGGCCGCGCAAATGTTTAAGCAAATGGAAGCGGAATACAACAAGGCGCGGGAATGTTCAGCCACTATCATTGGGCAGTTCGGCAAACTCAAAAAAGAAGAGTTTGAAGCCGTGGAAAAAGCAATGGCCGGTAAATGCCCCGATCTGAATTTACAAAAAGAACTCCTGCGGGAAATGCTCGGCGAATAAAACAAGGCACTATGGCAATTATAGCACTCGAAGGCATGCGGTTTTACGCTTTTCACGGCGTATATGAAGCAGAGCGTAAAATCGGAACCGAATATATTGTGGATGTGCGCATTACAGCGGGCGTAGGCAAGGCTGTGGCCACCGATAATGTGGCCAATACGATCAATTACGAATCGGTGTACCGAATATGCCGTATGGAAATGGACCAGCCGCGCAACCTGATTGAGTCGGTGCTGTCGCGCATTGTGGAAGGTATCAAACACCAGCATCCCGATATGGAAAGCATGACGGTGCGCATCCGCAAAATGAACCCGCCGCTGGGTGGCCGCGTGGATTGGGCTATGGTGGAATCGACCCAGGATTTTACCGCCGATTGTCCGCGCTGCAAATCCAAGATTATCCGCTACAACAACGACGATTGTTTTGAGCGTTTTCCCAACCTGCACCCTGCCACCCGCGAAATGTTAGCCAAACAATTCGGTCCGCGCTGCCTTTGCGATAACTGCTTAAAATTCTACGCCGGCTAATGGAAACGTTCTGGTATATTATTGCGAATCCGGTTTCGGGCGGCGGCGCTGTGGAAAAACAGTGGCCTGTAATCGAGCGTTTATTGCAGGAAATGAGTATTTCTTATACCATTCGCTTTACCGAACGCCGGGGCCACGCTACTCTACTCGCCGAAGAAGCCGTGTTGCGCGGCCAACGCCGCATTCTCGGCATCGGCGGCGACGGCACCAACCACGAAATCGTCAACGGCATCATGCAGCAACAAGCCGTGCCCCCTACTGAAATCATGTATGCGCTGCTGCCCATTGGCACGGGTAACGACTGGGCACGCACTTATACCTTGCCAAGCGACCCTAAACTGCGACTCCAACGCCTGCTGGAAGAAAAAACGGTACTGCAAGACATCGGTCTCGTGCAATATCAAACCGAAGCGGGCGAAACAGCGCAACGCTATTTTGCCAATGTGGCGGGCATGGCCTACGACGCTTATCTATGTAAGATTATGCAGGCCCGATCAACGCCTGTACAATCGCAACTCATTTATTTAGCGCTTATTACGCAGTATATTTTTAAATATAATCTTACAGAAGCCAAAATCCGATATGAGGATGCGGAGGTGCAGGACTTTTTTTACACCATTAATATAGGTATTTGCCGCTACTCCGGCGGCGGGATGCAATTGGTTCCGCAGGCCATTCCCGACGACGGGATGCTCGCGCTCACCTACGCGCGCAGGATACCCAAAATGGAAGTGTTGCTGCAAACGCCCCGGTTTTACAACGGCACTTTGTTGAGCCATTCCAAGGTAACGGGCACAACGGTAAAATCGCTGCAAGTCGACCATGTAGGCGAAACGCCCACGCTGGTGGAAGCCGACGGGGAGTTTTTAGGCCAAACGCCGGCCACGTTTAGCGTTTTGGAAAAAGCGTTGAAGGTGGTACTATAAACCCACTACCGCAAACGATCCATCGAGCGCACCTTCTGCTCATCTTTTTTGATTGCGCGTTGCGCCATTACTTGCAACACGATTGCAATTACAGGCAAAACTAAGCCGAAACCGAAAGCGCCACCCGCCGACGTCGGCACCTGCTGTTCTGTCTGGTAAAAAACAATGCCTGCCAATACCGTCAGCATGATCGTTACCGCCCCGGAAACCCCGGCGATACGGCCTTGTAATGGGCGGTTTTTAAACAGAAATATAGCGCTAAGCGATGTAGCAATCCCTAAAATAGTCAAACCCAGCAAACCGATGTTATCCAATGGGTTTAATTGTCCGTCGGCTAAAGCAGGCGGCATGTTAAAACTGACGTTGCCAGAATTAGCGCCCTGAGTGGCAGTATAATATGGTAAAGCAAATTGGCCGGATAATAAAGCGGCCGCAAAAAACAGAAATACGGATTGAATGCGTTGAATCATGGCTATATTAATTTTTTGCGCGAAGGTAAACCGCCGTTAAAATGATTTTGTTGATTTGTTTGATTTAAAATAAGCGATTTTTGCAGTGATGAACATCCGTCCTACCATCAAAAAAACAAACCGCCGCGCGTTCCCGGTTAAAATGCTGTACGCGTTTGTATATCCATTTAGTTCGGGTATTGTGATTTACGCAGGATTGATGACCTTTTCTGTAGTTGTTACCAACGTCACCGGGTTGTTGCCGCAAATTGCCAAAGACCTGTACGAAGGCCAAATTACCACCGCCGGATCCATTTTTTTATGGCTTTTTGCTTTTTTTATGGGTGGTTTTTTTGCGGGTTGGTGCGTGGAGCGGGAAAAACTGCTCAAATGGCGCTATTTACATTTATTGCCCTTGTTAACTGTTGCCTGTTTGTTCATGTTCGTAGGCGTTGCCGGCAAAGATTCCAACGCTTTTCATCCTTTAACATTTCCGGCCATGATCTTGTTTTCCATTGGGATTCAAAACGCGATGGTAAGCCTCACGACCTCTTCGCTTATCAAAGCCAGTCAGATGACCGGGGTAGTGAACGAACTTGGCGTGGATATTGCCGAGATCTTTCATTCCGAGGGAGAAAAGCGGCGACTGATACAGCGGGAAGCCTTGTTGCGGGTGATCGTGATGGTGAGTTTTTTGATGGGCGCCATGTTCAGTGTAGCCGTGTTTCCGGGTTTAAAAACCGCTATTTTCTTTTTTCCGGCGGGGATTATCGTGACCGTGATGCTGCACGACATTGTGCGGTTTTAAATATTATTGTCAGGAATGGATTTGCACGTACAACTATCCGATGCGAATCAATAGTTTTGCAGCCCCATTTATACCCCCTGAATTGCCTTTATTGTTCAAACTAATTTTATTATGCAAGATAAAAACGCAGCACAACCAGCCATCAACATCGAAATTTCGGAAGAAACCGCTGAAGGCATTTACTCCAATTTGGCCATTATTTCCCATTCAAACGCTGAATTTGTAGTTGATTTCATCCGAATGATGCCAAATGTGCCGAAAGCCAAAGTGAAAGCGCGCATCATTCTTACCCCGCAACACGCGAAGCGCTTACTGCTGGCCCTCAAAGACAACGTGCAGAAATACGAAATGCAATTCGGCAAAATTGACGACCAGGAACAACAACTTCCGCCGATGAATTTTAACACGCCGCCTGCGCAGGCATAGGCCACATGGAAAAACGCCGGTCGTTACTGATTTTAGTGGAGTTGCTTTGGTGGGTGATTACCGCAGCCATTGTCTGGGGGGTGCTATACCCCATTCACCAAGCCATGTATGTTTGGCATTTCCAAACCATGAACATCGTGTTTATTGTGGCTTTGGTCACCTTTACACGATACACTTTTTTGTTGCAACATACCTTTTTAGCCTATAGACAAGAGCTAAAAATCGTTTTCATACTCCTGATGTTCCCGGCTACTTTTATGCTTGTCGACGGGGTAAACAGTTTTATGCGTTACATCGAGGACAATACCTGGGATCCGTTTACCGGGCATTTACCGGCGCTTGCAAAAAGTTCTATTGAGTCCTATATGTGGAACGAAATGCTGTTTTTCGGCGTCGGTAGTATGATCGCCGCGCCGGTGCTGGCCGTTCGTTTGTTTATGTCGGTTTGGCGGACGAGGAATCGGGGAACGGTGTAGGGTTTTCCTTAGCCCCGAATGGGGCGGAATCATTAAGGCAGGGTAACACCCTGCTATTGGAGGCAACGCGAGATCTAAGCCCTGAAAGGGCGAAATCATTCGGCGTACTTGTGATTTCGCCCTTTCAGGGCTTCTCAAAAATCTTGGCCATTTTAAATTGGGCGTTGCCCAATTCTAATGATTTCGCCCATTCGGGGCTAAGGAAAAGATTAAGCCAACGACATTCACCCGTTTAGGTATTAAAAATCCTCTCTATGAATCATTTCCCAGTCAAATTTCCGCTCCTCGCCCTTGCCCTCATCTTTGCGGCCTGCAACACAAAACCAGGCAACAATACCGCCCCAAAACCAACCCTTATCCTCCTCAACGGCAACTTTTTCACCGCTGACAGCCTGCACCCGCAAGTTTCAGCCCTCGCCATTTCAGGCGACCGTATTATGGCCCTCGGTTCCGATACGGATATGCGGGCATTGGCCGATGCTTCTACGCAAATCCTTGATTTACAAGGCGCTTTTGCCATGCCGGGTTTTATCGAAGGCCACGGACATTTTGCAGGTTTGGGTAAAAGTTTGCAAAACCTGAACTTGCTGAATACCAAAAGCTGGGCTGAAATCACGCAACAAGTAGCCGAAAAAGTAAAAACCGCGCCGCCCGGAACCTGGATTGAAGGCAGGGGCTGGCACCAGGAAAAATGGATCCAAACACCGGCCCGCACCGTGAACGGCTACCCTTTTCACGACGATTTGAGCGCCGTTTCTGCCGATCATCCCGTGGTGTTGTACCACGCCAGCGGACATGCGCTCATCGCCAATGCCAAAGCCATGCAATTAGCCGGCTTGAGCCGTGAAACACCCGACCCGACCGGCGGTCGCCTCGTGCGCGACGCGTCGGGCAATCTTACCGGCGTGTTTGAGGAAAACGCAATGGATTTGATTGATAAGCCATTTGAAATCTGGAAAAATCAAAAACCGGAAGCCCTGCGGCAGGCGGAATTTGAAAAAACCGTTGAACTGGCCACCAAAGCATGTATTGAAAAAGGCATTACCTCTTTTCAGGATGCAGGTAGTAGTTTTTGGGAACTGGCGCAATACCGCCGTTTGGCCGAATCCGGCAAACTCGGGCTGCGCCTTTGGGCCATGATCGCGCAACCCAAACCGGAGGAATTTGCCCAACTCAATAATTTTCCGCAAATCGGCCTCGGCAAAGGCTATTTTACCTGTCGGGCGGTCAAAGCCTATTTCGACGGCGCGCTTGGTTCTTACGGCGCCTGGTTGCTGCAACCTTATGCCGACAAACCCGGGTTTTACGGCCAAAATACCACGCCCGTTGAAACCATCAGCGCCATCGCGACACAGTGCGCGCAGCACAAACTTCAGTTTTGCGTACATGCCATCGGCGACCGCGCCAACCGCGAAGTGCTCAATGTTTTTGAGGCCAATATGCCCATGTTGAAATTGTCGCCCGAAGCCGCAAAAGGCGTGTACGGCGCCGCGCGCGGCGGCCTGCGCTGGCGGGTAGAGCACGCACAAAATGTTGACAAACAAGATATTCCGCGTTTTGCACAGTTGGGTGTGATTGCATCTATGCAGGCCATTCATTGTACCAGCGACGCGCCCTTTGCCGCCAAACGCCTTGGGCTGGAGCGCGCGCGTGTGGGCGCCTACGCGTGGCGCAGTTTGCTCGATGCCGGCGCGCGTTTGGCCGACGGCACCGATGCACCCGTGGAAGAAGTGGATCCCTTGCCTTGTCTGTACGCGGCTGTTACCAGAAAACGCGCTGATACGGGCCTGGAATTTTTTCCCGAACAACGCATGACACGCCTCGAAGCCTTGCTTTCCTACACCTTGTGGAATGCGTTTGCCGCTTTTGAAGAACAGGAAAAAGGCACGCTCAGCGTGGGCAAATTAGCCGATATTGTAGTGCTGTCGAAAGACTTGCTGCACTGCCCGGCTGAGGAAATTTTGCAGGCAAAAGTGCTTAAAACTATAATTGCCGGGAAAGTCGCATTTCGGCAATAGAATTTATATGAAAAGATAGTGCTTGTTTGAAAGGAAAATCTACCTTAGCTCGCAATTGTTCACTAAAATTTTTTTCACTAAACAATTCAGACAGGTGGAATACGGGCATTTTAAACGGAAAGACGGGAATTTTCGCGACCGCGAACGGACGGGTGGAGATCGGGAACGGACGGGAGACCGCGACAATCGCGATCGGGGCAACGACCGCGACCGGGGTGGCTTTCGCGAACGCAGCGGCGGCGAACGGACAGGTGGTTTCAATCGCGACGGCGGCGGCGGCTTTAACCGCGACAGAGGCGGCGAACGGGGCGGTGGTTTCAACCGTGACCGGGGCGGCGACAGAGGCGGATTTCGGGAGCGCGGCGGCGGTGATTTCAACCGCGACCGTGGAGACAGAGGCGACCGCGAGCCTGAAGAAAGCGTGTTTTCCAAACGCGTGCGCGCAGGAAAACGCCGTACCTATTTCTTTGATGTGCGTAAAACTAAAGGAAGCGATTTCTTTATCACCATTACAGAAAGTACGCGCCGTGAAGACGGCTTCGGCTACAAACGCCATAAAATTTTCCTCTACAAAGAAGACTTCAACCGCTTTGTAGCCTCTTTGAATGAAGTGGTAAACCACGTTAAAACGGACCTGATGCCGGACTTCGACTACGAAGAGTTCGATCGCCGTCAGGCTGAGTGGGAAGCCCAAAATCAGGATCAGGACTTCGGCGATGATGAAGATCAAGCGGACGATACGGATGCGCCTGAACGCGAAGAGGACAAGCGGGAGAAACCTCCTGTGAAGGATGAAGATGAAATGACCTGGTAATTTATAGTTATTGAAAGTTGTACATTGAGCATTTTATACGCCATAGCCTACTGCGACGGAGTATAAAATGTTCAATGTACAATTTTCAAGAACTAATGTACAATTTTTAAGGGCATAGGAATCCCTGTAACTTCCTTAACTGAACGGTCCGCTCGGGTCGTATCTAACTGCTACGCTTTCAGCAGTTTTTTGCACCTATACATAAGTGCTAAATTTTTCCAAAATCGACTATCCACCCAAGTTTTCCGGGTGCCAGAACAATGCTTTGAACTGAACGACGCGGTCGTCTTTTACTTCTACACCTTCCGCTTCCAGCAATTCCTGCATCATCGTCGGGGTCGCAAAATGATGCCGCCCGCTGAGTTCGCCCAGGCGGTTTACCACCCGATGTGCCGGTACGCCGTCCTGCGAAAATGAATGGTTGAGCGCCCAGCCCACCATGCGTGAAGCGCCCAGCGCCAAATAGTCGGCAACGGCCCCGTAAGTAGTCACACGCCCGCGCGGCACCTGCCGCACAACTTCATAAACTAAGTCGAAATAACTTGATTTTTCCTTTTCCATAATGATGCGAAAGGTTTTCGGGATATGACATGATACTCAAAATCAACTGCTAATGCCGCAAAAACTACCCAAACATCTCCCACGACAACTGATTCACCACATATTGTTCTTCGTGCCGAATATTGAGGTATTCAAAAAACATGGGGTGAAAACACACGTCGCAGGCGGGCGCGAATGGATCATTGTCGTCGCAATTGAAGCAATACCGGTAAGCAATTTCCTGTTTTTTCTGGGTAATCACGGCCAAATTGTTGCCCTTGCGCGCGTTCATGCGCACGCCTACCACGCCCATGTGAAACAAACGCAGCATGATCTGGTCGGGCGTTCGGCAATCGTCGAACAGTTCCAGGCCGCTGAGTTTGTCGCATAAATCCTCGTAAGGCATCACCGTGCGCAATTGCACATTGCTCAATTTGTTCAACACCTTCTGCAACCCGTGGAACTCGCCGATAAACTGGCCGATAAACTCGCGCCGGATGATGTTTTCCGTTTCGGCGCGCACCACCCGCCGGAACATTTCTTCGTCGGCCGGGCCGTTTTCGAGCGCCGAGAACAGCGCCTTTAAGTACATCTGCACCTCGCGCGGATTCCAAAGCGAGTGCCGTACAATGTACAAAAACGAGTCTTCTTTTACCTCCCGTACACGGCCGTTGGTTACATCGAAGGGAAACAGGAGGTTCCAGGCATTGGGCACATCGCGTTCAGGCAGGTTCATGGCGTTGGCGATGCGGCGGTTCACCATTTCGTACAGTTCGCGGGGCGACCATTCTAATCGCACCACGTGGTTGCTTTCTAAGTCGGCGCGCTCGCGCAACTGCAATTCCAGGAATTTATCCATCGGAATCGTGAAAATCATGTGAATCCAGTTAAAATTCGCCTGGTCGCGCTGAATGTCGCGGGCCGCAATCACCAAACCTTTCAGCAACGAGGCCAAAAAGGTGCGTTTTTCATAAATCAGGTCGGTATTCGAATCGTGGCGGTACTGAAACTCGTCGTAAAAATCGTCGAAACGGTCGAGGGTCAGCAGCACTTTTTTGCGGTGGCGTTCCAGGATTTGGCGGATTTGCAGCACGGGTTTGCGCAGCGCTTCCGCCGTGTTTGTTTTAGCCAAAGTGCTCAGTTGGCCCGAAATTTTGGCCACCAAACCGGCAAAACTCCCGATGGAATGATCCATTACTACATCAATCAGTTCGGTAAAATTCCCGAAAAAGAACACCAGCAGCGACGATAACATTTGTCCGCCCGTACCCGTTAAGCCGCCTTTACCGCTTTGTCCGCCGTACAGTTTCAACACACTTTCGCGGGCTTCTTCCAGGGTAGCGCGTTCGTCCTTGCTCAGTTTGGGCGCAATGTCCGATTTCAGGATTTGTTCGGCGGCCATACAAACGGCTGAGGCGATCAGGGCTTGTTTCCAGGCATAGGTGGCCACTTTGGCCGGATCGAGAAAATGCGCCAGATCGGTTTCGCGGGCGCCTGATTTGGCTTGTTCGCCCTTGAGTTTTTTAAAAATTTCCAGGTAAAAGAAGTTGAACAAAGGTTCCAATGGAAACTCGTCGGCAATAATATCAATGTCGGCATCGGCTAAGTAGTCTTCCCGGTTTTGGGCGCGATAGCCTACCAGCAATGCCGTTTTTCCGGCGCCTTTCCGACCGATCAGCAGGCAACGGCCCTCGTCTTTTACCTGGCGGTACACGCGCGTGTGTACGAAGGTGCGCTGGCTGTCTTTGCGCAATGCCTCGTCTTGTTCAGCCTTGAGTTCGCGGAAAGCAGCCTGGAGGCGGCGCAACTGTTCGGCGCTTGGGTTTAGTCCACTCATGTGCGGGGTACGTATTGTTTAAAAGGCGAATGTAAAACAAAGCCGTGAAAAAGCGTGGGTTGGAAATTAGTTTGTCACGCGGGGGCATGATCCTAATCATTGCTTTAGATGTAAAAAACAGACAATTTTGCTTGTTATAACTGCGGGCTTCTCCGTCAAGTTATCCTAAACCCTCAAGATATGTTACGCTTCCTTTTTATTGCCCTTTTGCTTTTGCACGGCTTGATTCACGTGATGGGGTTTGCCAAAGCCTTTGATTTCGGAAATATTACGCAACTTCAAAAAGACATTTCGAAACCACTCGGTGTGCTTTGGCTGGCTGCGGCACTGTTGTTTATCGCGACGGCCGTGATGTTTTACACCAAAACATCTTGGTGGCAACCCGGTTTAGCCGCTGTGGTGCTGTCGCAAATCCTGATTATGACGGCCTGGCAAGATGCCAAATTCGGAACTGTGGCCAATGTAATCATCGCCGTAGTCCTTGTATTGGCATTCGGCGCCTGGCGTTTTGAACGCGGCTATCAACAAGATGTTCAAGCCAATATTGACCGCGTTAAATCATTAAACCTTGCCTTGTTGACAGAAGCGGATATTCGGCATTTACCTGCGCCGGTGCAACGTTACATGCGTTACGCTGGCGTGCTGAACAAGCCCAAAGTGTATGAAATGCGCGTGGTATTCGATGGCGAAATGCGGGAAAAAGGCAAGGATTGGTTTACTTTCAAATCAGAACAATACAACTTCTTTGATGTGCCTACGCGCTTGTTTTTTATGAAAGCAAACATGTTCGGCGTAACGGTGCCGGGCTATCACGCCTATAAAAACGGCGTCGCCACCATGCAAATCAAGGCATTCGGCTTGTTTCCGATTGTTGATCTCAAGGAAGATATTCTGAATAAAGCCGAAACAGTAACGATATTTAATGACATGTGCCTGATGGCGCCGGCTACCTTAATCAGCCCTGCCATTCATTGGGACACTATTGATGATCGTTCGGTTAAAGCGACGTTTACGGTGAATAACATCAGCATCAGCGCCGTTTTGTATTTTAACGCGCAGGATCAGTTGGTCGATTTTGTTTCCGACGACCGCTATGCGCTTCCCGACAAAAAGCAATATCGTTTTTCAACGCCGGTGGGCGCTTACCAAAATTTTCACGGCTACAATGTTATGTCCTACGGTGAAACGGTTTGGCATTACCCGGATGGCCCGTTTACGTATGGAAAATTTACGTTGAAGGATCTTGTGTATAATGAACGGGCGGATTACGGGTTTTAGGGCCGTTGGCATAGGAGCTGAATCTGTGTACGCTTAATTGGCCTTCGTGTCCTTTGTGAAACCTTCGCGCTCTTTGTGTTTTCTCCTCTGAATCGGCTAAACCAAGCCTCCCACTTAACCAGTATTTACTGAAACAGGGAATTATAATGTATTAGTTTTAAGATTTTGGCCTGGTTAAGAGGGGGGAAACACAAAGATCACGAAGGTTTCACAAAGGACACAAAGGCCGAATACACGTACACAACTAATCGGCAATCAATATTTGCCTCCATTTTACCGGCATTGGTGAAAATGTGTAGCAACCATAACACAAATGGGGCGAAATCAAACGTATCGCCGCTTGATTCCGCCCCATTCGAGGCTATAGTAACGCTAATGCCTCTAAAACTAGAAACCCGATTTCACAAACTTCACCACTTTCCATTGACCCGCTTCGGTCAACAAACGCAAGTAGTACATTCCGGTTGGTAATTCCTGTACCGGTACGGAAGTTTGAATATCAGTTGCGTTCAGTTCTTGCACCAAATTGCCGCGCAAATCAAATATTTGCGCCGAAACCGGTTCAAAACCTTCAATTTCAATTCGTATGCTCGCAACCGCCGGATTCGGAATGACCCGAATAGACACGTTTGCCGCAGGCGCGGATGTTCCAACTGTGTTGGTAATCACGATTGGCGCAACAGCCACACCGCAACCGTTTACGTCCGTCATCGACAAAGTGTAGGCGCCGGCAGTTAATCCGCTTAGGTCTTCTGAGTTTGAAAAGAACACGCCGTTTCGTTTCCAGATAAACACATACGGGCCATTGTTGCCCACTGGCGTAATGTCGATGGAGCCTACGCCGCTGTTCCCGATGTCATTGGTGGTGCTGTTCACTAATACATCCGGCAATGGATTTACCGTCACGTTGAATGAACAAGTTGCCGTATTGCCCGAAGCGTCGGTTGCCTGATATACTTGCGTCGTAACGCCGTCGTTAAACGCTGCGCCGCTTGGCAAACCGCTGAGCAGTTTCGGCGTAATACCCGCCACGCTGCAATTATCGCTGATGGTTGGCAGGTCGTAATTCACGGCATCGGCGCCACAAATCGAAATATTACCGGGGCAGGAAATGGCAGGCGCCTGCGTATCCGTTGAAAGAATCGGCACATTCAGGGTCAGGGTACAAGCGTTGTTATCTACAATACTGACCGCGTAGTTGCCCACGCCTAAGTTTTGTCCGTTTGAACCGCCTGGCCAACTGATTTGATAAGGCGCCGTGCCGCCGGTTACGGAAACAATAGCCGAACCGGTTTGACTTTCCGGACAAGGAACATTGGTGGTTTGCGCGCCCGCTGCAATGGCGGTCGGCTCCGTAACGGTAACCGTTCTGGTGGCCGAACAACCGGCCGCATCCGTTGCAGTAGCCGTGTAAACGCCCGCTGCAAGTCCGGTGATGGTGGCAGTGGTTGCGCCGTTGTTCCACAAATAAGTGTTAGGCAAAGTACCGCCGTTGAATACGATGGTGGCTTGTCCGTTCGTGCCGCTATAACAGCTCACATTGGCGCCGCTGATGTCGGCTGTTACGGCACAGTTAAAGGCGTTGACTGTTACGGCTTGTACCGCCGTGCAGTTATTGCTGTCGGTAGTGGTCACGGTGTAGGCGCCAGGCGCCAGGTTCTGGATCGAAGCCGTGGTAGCGCCGTTGCTCCACAAATAAGTATAAGGCGCGGTGCCGCCGGTTGGTGTAGCCGTAGCCGTGCCGTTGTTGCCGCCGATGGACGTTTCGTTTGTAGCCGAAGCATTGGCCGCAAGGGCCGTCGGTTCGCTGATGCTTACGCTGCGGGTGAGCGGGCAACCTGCGCCGTCCAAAATTTGTACGGTATAGGTTCCGGGCGCCAGGTTTTGAATGGTAGCGGTGGTGCCGCCGTTGCTCCAGGCATATTGTACCGGGTTGATAGCGCCGTTCAGGCTAACCGTAGCCGTGCCGTTGTTGGCGCCGTTGCATATTACGTTTGTAGTGGTCGTTGTAGCCGAAACATTGCAGTTAAAGCTGTTTACCGTAGCCGTTTGAACCGAGGTGCAACCGTTTGCATCGGTTGTTGTAACGGTATAAGTACCTGGCATTAAGCCTGTTATCGTTGCCGTAGTAGCATTATTGCTCCAGTGGTACGCGTACCCGGGCGTGCCGCCTGCGGGGGCAGCCGTAGCCGTGCCGTCGTTGGCGCCCAAGGCTGTTTCGCCGGTAGCGCTGACCGTTACAACCAAGGAAGTGGGTTGTGTAATGGTAGCCGTGGCCGTTACGGTGCAGTTATCACCGTCGGTTACGGTAGCGATGTAAACACCGGCGCTTAGGTTTGAAATCGTAGAAGTGGTGGCGCCATTGCTCCACACGTAGGTGTACACGCCAGTTCCGCCGTTTGCAGTTACCGTCGTTGCGCCGTTGGTTCCGCCGTTACAGAAGACATTAATGGTGTTGCTCACGGAGGCGGTCGGCGGCGGCGTCTGACTTACGGTTGCTGAAGCCGTATTGGTACAACCGTTGTCTGTATTGGTCACCAAAATCGTGTAGGTACCCGCTGCGCTGACAGTAGGTGTAAGCGTATTGCCGCCAGAAACGATGTTGCCGTTTGCGGTTGTCCAGCTGTAGGTAAATGTTGTTCCCTGCGAAGAACCGGAGCCGTTTATTTGAACCGAACTGTTGTTGCAGTTCAGGTTGTTCGGCGCGGCGGCTGCGGCGGTCGGGGCCGTGAGGTTGCTGGAAACAGTGGCAGAAGCCGTTGAGGTACAACCATTTACGCCGTCGGTAACAACCAGGTTGTATGCGCCGGCCACGTTTACCGTAAAGTTTTGCGCTGAAGAAGTACCGCCCGGACCGTTCCAGGCATAACTTGGCATGTTACCTGTGCTGCTACTATTGAGTGTCACGCTGGCGTTTGTACAGTTAATAACGCCGCCGCTTGCCGTAGCGCCGGGAGGGACGATATTCTGTTGAACGGTCGCGGAGGCCGTGCTGGTACAGCCGTTGGCGCCGGTGATTGTTACCGTGAAAGTACCAGGGACAGTGACTGACGGGCTTTGCAGTTGGGAAATAAACCCGCCCGGACCAGACCACGCGTACGTTACGCCCGGTGTCGTTGAGTTGGCCGAAATCGTTGTTGATAACACCGTACAAGTAAGCGTTGGGCCTGCGCTCGCGCTCGCATTCGGTGTTGAAATATCCTGTTGAACAGTAGCCGTGGCAGTGCTGGTGCAACCGTTTGCCGGGTTGGTTACGGTGAGCAGGTAAGCGCCGGGGGCATTTACTGTCGGGTTCTGCAGGTTGGACACGAAACTGTTCGGACCGGTCCAGTGGTATGTTGCGCCGGTTACGCCGGAGTTTCCAAACACCTGGGAAGTCGTTGTCGCACAGGTTAATACATTGCCCGCAGTAGCTGATGAAGGTGGCGCTACGGTATTGGATGTTACGATGGCGGAAGCCGTTGAGGTACAGCTGTTGGCCGGGTTGGTCACAGTTACGGTATAAGTACCTGCTGTGTTGACCGATGGGCTTTGGATGCCTGAAGTAAATCCGCCCGGACCGCTCCAGGAATAGGTCACGTTCGGCGTAGGCGAACTGGCGGAAATCGTTACACTTGGCGAACTACAGGTAATCGTCGCGCCCGTTGCGCTCGCGCCCGGAGGCGTAGCAGAAGAGGTGACGGTCGTGGTAGCCGTTGCAGTACAACCGTTTATGGTATTGGTAACGCGTAACGTGTAAACGCCGGCTACATTAACCGTCGGATTACAGGTGGTTTGACCGGAAACAATATTGCCATTGGTTGTCGTCCAAAGCAGGCTGATGTTCGCGCCGGTTGAAGAACCGGTACAACTAAGCGTTGTGCTGGTATTTGTGCAGGAAAGGCTACCGTTTGTGGAAGCGACTGCATTGGGCGGCGTCGTATTTCCGGTAATGGTTCCGGTGGCCGATTTTGTGCATCCCGCATTATCGGTGGTTGTCACGGTATATGGCCCGGTTGCAGTATAGGTTGCCGTATTTCCGGTTTGGCCGTTCGACCATGCGTATGTAAATGGCGGAGTCCCACCACCTGCGGTCGCTGTTACATTCACGCTTTGGTTGATGCAACTGATCGTGCCGCCGGGAGGGGAGGTCAGGGTGATGGCTGGCGGCGCGGTGATGGTCGCCACCGCCGTAGCCGTTCCGCTGTTGCTTGCGCCTGTCACGGTTACGGTGTAGCTTCCCGCAGCAAGGTTGATGGCCGTTTGGGTCGTTTGGTTATTCGACCAATGATAGGTGTAAGGCGTAAGGCCGCCCGAACCTGTTACCGTAGCCGAACCATTGTTGCCACCGTTGCAAGTCACGTTGGTTTGGTCCGTAATCGTAGCGCTTAAAGGCGGCGGCCCGTTAAAACCGACGGTGAGGCTACCCGACAAGGGGAAGTCGCCGCTTGAGCTGTTGTTGTTATTGCAGAAATTAGCAATATAATAAAACGTAATATTTGTGCCGGTAATTGAGGCTGGCGAGGTCCAGTTAAAGTTCCAGGAAACGACGCCGCCGGAAAATACTTTACCATTGCGGTGTTCGATGTATTCCCGCCCGCCAAAAGTTTCAGTGCCGGTTTCAGTGTTTACTGTGGCTAAATCGCCCGCATTTTGGTTATTGGCAGAACTTACAGACACTAATTGGAACCCTGCTTTTATCGGGCTACCGGCCGTGGCAGTCACGGTTATGGTAAGTGGATAAACCGTATTAGCCGACACCGTTGAAGGCAATCCGTCCACTGTGACAGTGCCGCCATAACCATTAACATTGCTCGTTCCATGACAGCCGGAAGAAGCGCATGTACTGTCAAACGGAGCGCCTGTATTGCCGTTTGGGGGGTTGCTATTGTTTGCAAGCCAGAGCAAACTCCCAAGAAGCAAGCCTGCGATTTGGAGCGTACGCGGTGAGTAGTTTTTTTTCATGAATTTTCTGACAGTGTGAAGAATTCTTGTTTTGCTTTTAAAGCAGGGTAAAAATAGAAATGATTATCCCAATATCAAGTGTTTTAACACCGATATTTATGGAGCAAAGTAGCAAAATCTTACATAAAAAATTGGAAGGCACAAAAAAACCGTCCTTCAACTTACGTCAAAGGACGGCAACTACGTGCTCAAAATACGGCTTAAAGGGTTATTTTATAATTTTAATTGCGCTACTGATTTGTTTTCACTTCAAAAACGCGCATAACATTTTATTTTCTTTGGTTTTAACCCATACTATTTGATGGTACAAAGAAAACGGAAGTTTATTATAATTTTCCAATACGTTTTTTGTTCATTTTCCAGTGAAATGCAATCAAGTTCGGCCCTGGTTAAAGCAAAAACAAGCAGCCAAACCCCTACCTTTGCGTCCGATTTTAACACGATACTATCAAATGCAACCAAAAGAATTTTTAAAAGAACTGGGTCTTGAGGCCCAAAATCAGGGCACTTGGACGGGTCAGGAAGCCATTTCCGGAAGCCTCGGCTACCTTGATTCTTTTTCCCCTGTAGACGGGGAATTTATCGGAAGTGTAAGCATCACCACCCGCGCACAGTACGACCACGTGATCGCACAGGCTGAGGCCGCCTTTAAGGTTTGGCGTGAAATGCCTGCGCCAAAACGCGGCGAAATCGTGCGCCAATACGCCCAGGTTTTGCGCGATTATAAAGACCCGCTCGGCCGCCTTGTTTCTTATGAAATGGGCAAAAGCCTCCAGGAAGGATTTGGCGAAGTACAGGAAATGATCGACATCTGCGATTTTGCCGTCGGCCTGTCCCGCCAACTTTATGGCCTTACCATGCACTCCGAACGCCCTTCGCACCGCATGTACGAACAGTGGCACCCGCTGGGCATCGTCGGCATTATTTCGGCCTTCAATTTCCCGGTCGCTGTTTGGTCCTGGAACGCCATGCTCGCGCTCGTATGCGGCGACGTATGCGTGTGGAAAGGCTCTGAAAAAACGCCGCTTTGCACCGTTGCCTGCCAAATGTTGTTTCAAAAAGTATTGAAAGCCAACGATTTACCGGAAGGTATTTGCGCCGTCATCAACGGCAATTACGAGGTGGGCGAATACCTGACGAAAGATACCCGCGTGCCGCTTATCAGCGCAACGGGCAGCACCCGCATGGGCAAAATCGTGGGCAAAACTGTGGCCGAGCGCCTCGGCCGCTCCCTGCTCGAACTCGGCGGCAACAACGCCATCATTGTTACGCCTTCTGCCGACCTCAAAATCGTACTCACCGGCGCGGTGTTCGGCGCAGTGGGCACGGCAGGCCAACGTTGCACGTCTACCCGCCGCCTCATCATCCATGAGAGCCAGTTTGAAGAGGTAAAACGGATCCTCGCAAACGCCTACGCGCAACTCCGCATCGGCAATCCGCTCGACCAGAACATCCACGTCGGGCCGCTGATCGACAAAACAGCGGTGGAGCATTACCTGCACGCCATCCAGGAAATTGAAAAAGCAAATGGCACATTCGTCGTAGCAGGCGGCGTACTGAGCGGGCCTGGTTACGAAAGCGGTTGCTATGTGAAACCTTGTATCGCAGAAGCCGATAACAGCTGGGACATTGTGCAACACGAAACCTTTGCGCCGATCCTTTATTTGCTGAAATATTCCACGATTGAGGAAGCCATTGCCCTGCAAAACGGGGTACCGCAAGGACTTTCGTCGGCCATTATGACCAACGACCTGCGCGAAGCCGAGCGCTTCCTGTCCGTTGCCGGCTCCGACTGTGGCATTGCCAACGTCAACATCGGCACTTCGGGCGCTGAAATCGGCGGCGCTTTCGGCGGCGAAAAAGAAACCGGCGGCGGCCGCGAATCCGGCTCCGATGCCTGGAAAGCGTACATGCGCCGGCAGACGAACACGATCAACTACTCGGCCACGGTTCCGTTGGCACAAGGGATCAAGTTTGATTTGTAGAATATCGAATAAAGAATATCGAACACTGAATATCGAAGGGGGCGCTGCGGCCGGGCTTTTTGGGGAGGCTTGGGCAGCGCCCTTTTCATTTTTTGCTGGCGCGAGGTTCCAACCTCGTGACTGCTATCTTGCGGGTTTTACCCGTTGTCGGGTGGAACCCGACCAATCGGAAACACGAGGTTGGAACCTCGCGCCAGCGGTGT
>JBAXTB010000649.1:0-1924 GCA_037130425.1 Bacteroidota bacterium | reverse complement strand
ACTGATAGTCAACCCGACAATTGAGCATGATCCCAACTTTTTAATCGGCGAAAAATCTCAAGATGCGCGATCAAATCACCTTAGAATTGACCTCAACCGATTGATTATCATATTTGATGCTGATGATCGAGCGTATTGTCGGGGTGACTGATAGTCAACCCGACAATTGAGCATGATCCCAACTTTTTAATCGGCGAAAAACCTCAAAATGCCCGATCTAACCATCTTGCAACTAATTGATTATCAATATAAAACTTAATTCAAAACTCATTCATTCCACCAAAATCCCAAACCCGAAGCACACCGTCCACCGTCCACCGTCCACCGTCTCCCGTCCACCGTCCACCGCCCATGTTCACCCACGCACCTAAGTCCAACAAAAACGCCCGCGGCACCGTTGCTTGCGACAACACGACCATGCATCTGCTTCAGGCCAATGATTTTGTCGCCGATGCCATCCGAAAAGAGGTGGCTGCGCGCGGCATCCTGATGGTCAATATTACCTCTTCGGCAGGCTCCGGCAAAACCACACTGATGCAGGAAACCGCCAAGCGCATGTCTGATAAAATCAAAATGTCGGTGCTCGTTGGCGACCTTGATACGGAGCGCGACGCCGACCGTATCCGCGAAACCGGCATCGACGCCCTGCAAATCGTAACCGGCGGTATATGCCACCTCGAAGCCCAGATGATCTGGCAGGCCATGCACCAAATGAACCTTGATGGGGTCGATCTGCTGTTTGTCGAAAACGTAGGCAACCTCGTGTGTCCGGCCTCGTTCGACCTTGGCGAAGATTACCGCGTTACCTTGCTGGCTTCCACCGAGGGCGACGACAAGCCCAAGAAATACCCGCGCATGTTTATGACCAGCGAATTGATGCTGATTTCCAAGGCTGATTTGCTGCCGTATATTCCGTTTAAAGTAGACGCCGCCATTTTGGACGCCCGCGATGTAAACCCTGATATTGAGGTAATTACAATTTCCAGTACCGCCGGCACAGGCCTCGACGAATGGTGCGACTGGTTGATGGCGCGTATTGCCTTGAAAAAAGCAAAATCAGCGACTTTAACGGTATGAGCAGCGGACCATACTCCTTTCACATCCACCTGCGCGGGCGCGTACAAGGGGTCGGTTTTCGGCCTTTTGTGTACCGTCTTGCCCAGGCATGGGGTTTGAATGGAATGGTGTGCAATGCGCCCGACGGGGTGCATATTGAATTAGATGCGCCGGAGGAAACGGCCCAAAAATTTTACCAGGCTTTGCTGGAACAGGCGCCGCGTTTGTCGCTCATTACGGCGGCAACATTTTCAAAAACAACTGCCCGTTTATTTAAAAATTTCAGCATTGCGGAAAGCGACGAACAAGCCGCGCCGGAAGTGCTGCTCACGCCCGATTTTGCCCTTTGTCCCGATTGCAGGGCGGAATTACAGTCGCCCGAAAATCGGCGGCAGGGCTACGCCTTTATTACTTGTACAAATTGTGGCCCGCGCTACTCCATTGTGAACGGACTGCCCTACGACCGGCCGCTGACCACCATGCAGCCGTTTGAAATGTGCCCGGCTTGCCAGGTAGAATATAATGACCCACTTGATCGGCGCTATTATTCTCAAACAAATTCTTGCCCGGATTGCGGCATCCAATTGTCGGTATTTCCTGATGCGGATTTGGGGAAAGAAACAGCCATTGATTTTGCAATCCGGCAATTAAGCGCGGGCAAAGTCCTTGCGGTCAAGGGCATCGGCGGCTACCTGTTAATGTGCGATGCGACCAACGCTTCGTCCGTGCGTACGCTGCGCGCGCGCAAGCACCGGCCTTCCAAACCATTTGCCGTTCTATACGCCAATTTAGAAATGCTGGCAGCCGATGTTGAATTGCAATCTGATGAAATTCAAGCACTTACGGGGGCGGTTGCGCCTATTGTACT
>JBAXTB010000648.1:0-1934 GCA_037130425.1 Bacteroidota bacterium | reverse complement strand
CGGATCAACCTGAGCAGAAAGACACAACGGCGCGAAGCCGATAAAAAGGCAAATAAAAAGACGGAGTAAACGCATGGGAATATTTTTTGCAAAAAAACGAGCTGAAAACGAGTAATGGGGCATGAATGGTCAGTTTTTTTCAATTTGCCTGAAAACAGCGCTACAAAATTGGACGAATCAGCCCGATCTTGCCCTGTCCGACAGGTTCCTGACCGAAAATTGACAAAATAATGTTAAAATGCTGCAACCCGCTATGATTCCGTTTGTCATTAACATCAAATAACGAAATGGACGCCACACTTACGCACCGTGACCTGATTGAACGCTGCAGGGAAGGTCGCCGCGATGCCCAGTTTGAGTTGTACCGCCTTTATTCGCGGGCCATGTACAACACAAGTTTGCGCATGGTACAAAATACCCACGACGCGGAGGATTTGCTGCAAAGTGTTTTTATCGAGGTTTTTACAAAACTCGACTCCTTTCGCTACGAAAGTAGCATTGGAGCATGGATCAAACGGATTACCATCAACAAATGCATCAACTTTTTGAAAAGCCGTCGCATCACTTTTCAGGAATTGACGCAAAATATCGACCGCGTTGAAACGACCGAGCAGGACCACGAACCTGCCGTGCCCGTGGAGCGCATCGTGAAGGCAATACACCAGTTGCCCGACGGTTACAGGGTCGTGTTTAGTTTGTATGCGGTAGAAGGTTATGACCACGAAGAAATTGCCCAGATTTTGGGTGTAACCGAAGCGACCTCCAAATCGCAGTACAGCAGAGCGAAAGCCAAACTGCGGGAGGTGCTCGTAGATACTTCGCGCTGAAGTGATTTTTGTATATAAACTATTGAAAACCAGCGCTCAGTATGACAAATAATGCTGCCTTTCAGGCGACTTAAACCTTAATCCTGCTTTGCCAAAGCAAACACGTAACTTAAAAATGTCATGAGCGACAAGATTAAAAAGTTTCTACAGCAACACCGCAACGCCGTCGATGCGGCCGCCCCGGATGCGCACCACTGGAAAGGCGTGGAAAAAACGCTGGACCGCTTGGTTCACGCCGACAGCCTGGAGCGCACGCTGTTGCTCGACCGGGTGCTGCTGGACACCGAAATGCCGTCGGCGAGCGTGTGGGCGGCCATCGAACGGGAATTAGACACCCCGGCGGCGCCCAAAACACTGGAACACTGGATTCAGCAAAACCGGGAAGCGATGGATTCCGAAGTGCCCGACCTGCGGGTCTGGGCGGGCATCGAACAATCTGTAGCCGGGCAATCCAGCAGCAAAGCCAAAGCCATACCCATGAACTGGCAGCGCTCCTTGTTGCGCATCGCCGCCTCTATTACATTGCTGATTACCGGCGTGGGAATGGGTTTGTGGTACGCGCATCATGGCGAAAAAGCCGAAGCCGGTATGGCCATGAGCGACGTTTCAAAGGAATATGCCGAGCTGGAACAGTATTATCAGCGGGATATTGCGGGAAAACAAGTAAAATTAGCCTCATTCCAAGGCAACCAATCTACTGAAGTACACCAGGATCTGGATGAAATGGATCGTATGATGGAAGACCTGCGCAAGGAACTGGCAGACGTGCCGGAAGCCAAACGTGAACAGGTGGTGCGGGCCATGATCGACAATTATAAGGCCAAAGCGGCCATTTTACAGCGCGTACTCGAACGGCTGGAATCATCTAAAACGGAAACCAATAATAGCAGGAAAAAACATGAAATCAAGAACATTTAAACACACAACAGCGCCTTTTTTGCGGGTATTGTTGGTTTTGGGTTTAATGCTCGGTCAATTTTGGAGTGCCTTTGCAGATGCTCCAAGGCGGGAATTTACCAAAACCTACAACCGCGAATTCGGCACCACCGCCAACGGCGCCACGGCCTTGTACAACAAATACGGCAAGGTAAACGTGAACACCTGGGC
>JBAXTB010000647.1:0-1938 GCA_037130425.1 Bacteroidota bacterium | reverse complement strand
TCAAAAGCATTAATCGACAGCATCATGCCCAATGCGCGTTGCCTCGTGATCTCTTCGGCTTGGCATTTACGACGCGCATTACCCTGTTTCCAAAAGGTCGGCCTGTATTGCGCACCTTTCGGAACCGATTTTATCACGGAAACCAGCGGAGGAAATCCGCTTAAATGGCTCGAACCCGACTGGCGGGCTTTCATGAAATGGGATTATCTGATCAAGGAGTGGATCGGGTACGTGGTGTATGCAATGAAGGGGTATATTTAAATCGCCCGATTCACATCAAACTGCTCCAGATAATCGCCTACCCGGCGGATAAATGAACCGCCCAGCATTCCGTCGACCACCCGGTGATCGTAGGACATGGACAGGAACATCATTTGGCGGACGGCAATCACATCGCCGTATTCCGTTTCGAGTACCGCCGGTTTTTTCCGGATCGCGCCGACCGCCATGATGGCCACTTGCGGCTGGTTTATGATCGGCGTACCCATGACATTGCCGAAGGTGCCCACGTTGGTCAGCGTAAAGGTGCCGCCTTGAATTTCGTCGGGTTTCAACTGATTCTGACGGGCGCGGTTGGCTAAGTCGTTCACCGATTTGGTCAGGCCGACAAGGTTAAGGAAATCAGCATTTTTGATGACCGGCACGATCAGGTTGCCTGAAGGCAGCGCGGCGGCCATGCCGATGTTGATGTCTTTTTTGATGATGATCCGCGTACCGTCGACCGACACGTTGATCATCGGGAAATCGCGGATGGCGCGGGTTACGGCCTCGATGAAAATCGGCGTAAACGTGATATTTTCTCCGTATTTCTTCTTGAATTCGTCTTTTACCTTGCTGCGCCAGTTCACGAGGTTGGTTACGTCCACTTCTACAAACGAGGTCACGTGCGGACTGGTGTGCTTGCTCATCACCATGTGGTCGGCGATGAGGCGGCGCATACGGTCCATTTCCACGATTTCGGAATTTCCGCTTACGGATACGGCGGCAGGCGATGAAACGGCCGGTGTTTGAACCGGCGCAGGCGAAACGGGTGTTGCAACAGGCGTTTGAACCGGGGCCGGTGTTGCGCCTCGGTTAGACAAATAGCCCAGCATATCTTTTTTGGTCACGCGGCCGTCTTGTCCGGTGCCGGCAATGCGGTCTAATTCGGCTTGCGCGATGCCTTCTTCCTTAGCGATGGTGCGTACCAGCGGCGAGTAAAAACGCGATTCCGTGCTCACGATTTCGGCGTTGGCTACGGCGGTAGAAGCGGCGGGTACATAAGGAACCTCCACGGAAGTTCCGTTGGAAGCAGGCGTTTGCGCTACGGCAGGTGAAGCGGCCGGAACAGATGCGGAGACTTCCGTTTCGATGATGGCAATGGTTTTATTGATGGCCACCACGTCGTTTTCCTGAAACAGGATTTCGACTAAGGTGCCGGCAATTGGAGAAGGCACCTCACTGTCCACCTTATCGGTAGCGATGTCCAGTACCGCTTCGTCGAGTTCGACGCGGTCGCCCGGTTTTTTGCGCCACTTGAGAATGGTGGCTTCCATGATACTTTCGCCCATTTTGGGCATCACGAGTTCTACGCGAGCCATATCGAATATTTAGGTTTGGTTAAAGCGCCGCAAAGGTAAGGAATTGTTGGTTGTAGTGCGACGATCTAATTTTAGGTTTATGTATGTTTTTTTAAGTTTTTTTAACCATTGGCAAAACAAATTTTGGTTGGAAGGGTATTTCTTTGCGGTTGGTAACATAAAATTTGCTCTGAGAGGGGATGGGACACGGATGAGGCGGGCCTTTCGGGCGCAGATTTAAAAGTGTTTTCCGTTTGAGAGGGGATGGGACACGGATGACGCGGACCCTGTCAGGATACAGATTTAGAAGGATTTTCCGCTTGCGAGGGGATGGGACGCGGATGTCGCAGATCCTGTCAGGACACAGATTTAAAAGGAT
>JBAXTB010000646.1:0-1948 GCA_037130425.1 Bacteroidota bacterium | reverse complement strand
GTGGTGAATAACGAGCGCGCGCACTAATATAAAAACATTCTTTAAAATAAATTTATAGTATTTATTCATTTTTTTTTAAAATAAAATTGCGCGCTTTCACCCCCGTTTCAAAAAGCGAACTACCTTTGCATCCCGTAACAATTCAAACAATTCATGACCAAATACATATTCGTTACGGGCGGCGTCACTTCATCGCTTGGAAAAGGAATTCTTTGTGCATCGCTTGCTAAACTACTTCAGGCCCGCGGCTTTTCTGTCACCATTCAAAAGTTTGATCCCTACCTCAATGTCGATCCCGGCACACTGAACCCGTATGAACACGGCGAGTGCTATGTTACCGACGATGGCGCTGAAACCGATCTTGATTTAGGGCACTACGAACGTTTTTTAAATGCGCCCACTTCTCGTGCCAACAATGTAACTACCGGCTCTGTATATCAATCCGTAATAGAACGCGAACGCGAAGGCGCCTACCTCGGCAAAACCGTACAGATTGTACCGCATATTACCGACGAAATCAAACGCCGAATGATGTTATTGGGTCAATCCGGCAATTACGACATCGTCATTACCGAACTTGGCGGCACAGTTGGAGACATCGAATCCTTGCCTTATGTGGAATCCGTTCGGCAGGTGCGTTGGGAACTGGGACGGGACAACTGTTTGGTGATCCATCTCACGCTGGTGCCTTATCTTAGAGCGGCCAAAGAACTCAAAACCAAGCCGACCCAACACTCCGTGAAGGAGTTATTGAGCCTTGGCGTACAGCCCGACATCTTGGCCTGCCGCACTGAACATCCATTAAGTTCGGATTTGCGCCGTAAATTAGCCCTGTTTTGCAATGTCGAAATGTCGTCGGTGATTGAGGCTATGGATGCCGAAAGTATTTATGACGTGCCATTGTTATTGCTCAAAGAAAGACTTGACGCCGTCGTCATTTCTAAACTGCATTTGAATGATCGCCGGGAACCAAATTTGAATTCCTGGAAAACATTTTTAGGTAAACTGAAAAATCCGCTATACGAGGTCAAAATCGGTTTAATTGGCAAATACAACGAATTACCCGATGCGTATAAGTCTATTTATGAAGCATTTGTTCATGCCGGCGCCATAAACGAATGTAAGGTAAAAGTGGAACCCATCCATGCCGAACAATTAGAAGGCAGTTACAAATCGGTCGGCGACGCCCTTGCGCACCTAAACGGAATTTTGGTCGCGCCTGGTTTCGGAGAGCGCGGTATTGAAGGCAAACTGAGCGCCATCCGGTATGCGCGCGAGCACAATATTCCATTTTTTGGCATCTGCCTTGGTATGCAAACCGCCTGTGTTGAATTTGCCCGCAACGTCCTTGACCTGAAAGATGCAGCCTCCACAGAAGTAAATCCCAATACAAGCAATCCGGTGATTGACATGATGGCCAACCAGAAAGGGCTGACCCAAAAAGGCGCCACCATGCGCTTGGGCGCCTACCCTTGCGATGTGAAGAAAAAAACAAAAGCTTACGAAGCCTACAAACAAACGGGAATCAGCGAGCGCCATCGCCACCGTTGGGAATTCAACAACGCCTATTTGGAACAATTTGAAAAAGCGGGCATGATAGCGACCGGCTTTAATCCGGATACCAATTTGGTGGAAATCATGGAGTTGAAAGACCATAAATGGTTTGTGGGCGTACAGTTTCATCCGGAATTAAAAAGCACCGTGGAAAGTCCGCACCCACTGTTTGTTTCTTTTGTAAAAGCCTGTATTTGAACCTATTAACTTACCTATATAGTTACGCTCCGACAAGTTTATCTTGTTCGGGGCGTTTTTATTTTCAGGCAAAATTTTATGTTGAAAAAACCTAAATAAGCCCCCGCCTCGTATATTTGGTTATCCTGACAATTTAGCATCTTAAAAAATCCCGAAGGGCTACGGTTTACGGAGAAGTTGCATGGTAAAAAATTAA
>JBAXTB010000645.1:0-1955 GCA_037130425.1 Bacteroidota bacterium | reverse complement strand
TAAACGCTACCAAGCCTTATGCCGGCAGCAACAATGCCTTTTCTTCTTCTTTTACAAATTCCATTACACCGGAATTTGCACAAGTATCAATCCAGTCGAACGTATCCTGTTCCTGGCCCATACGCAGGCGGTTCAGGTACTTTTTCAGTCGGGTGCCGACCGGGCGGTGTGCGTCATCTACCGGCGGCAGTTCTAATTTGCGGTCGCGCCAGGTAATATCGCTCACGTGGCTCACCACAGCGGCCGTGCCCGCGCCGAAACATTCCTGCAAGGTACCGCGCCAGTACGCGTCGGCAATTTCAGCAATGCTCAACAGGCGGTCTTCCACCGTGTAACCCCAGTCTTTCAACAGCGTGATGAAACTGTCGCGGGTAACGCCGCGCAGGATCGTGCCGGTGGTGGTCGGCGTAATCACTTTGCCGTCCATCACAAAGAACAGGTTCATGGTGCCTACTTCCTGTACGTATTTCTTTTCTACTGCGTCCATCCACATCACCTGGTCGTAACCCGCTTTTTTCGCGCGTTGAGCCGGTAACAGGGAAGCGCCGTAGTTGCCTGCGCATTTGGCTTCGCCGACGCCGCCCTGGGCAGCGCGGGTGAATACTTCTTCCACCCACAATTTCACTGGTTTCGGGTAGTAAGGACCAACCGGACCGGTAAAAATGATGAAGCGGTAACTTTCAGAAGCGTGTACGCCGAAATATTCGTCCGTCGCAAACATCAAGGGACGGATGTACAGGGCGTGGTCTTCCATGTCGGGAATCCATGCGCGGTCGAGGTCGACCAGCATTTTGAGGCCCTGCAAGAAAAGATCTTCAGGGAGATTGGGCATACACATCCGCTCGGCAGAAATGTTCAGACGGCGTGCGTGCATATCGGCCCGGAACAGAACCGGTTCGCCGTTGCGCTTGCTGGCCTTCATGCCTTCGAAGATACTTTGTCCGTAATGCAATGCTAAGTTTGCGGGCGAGATTTCCATTTTCTGGAACGGCTCGATGCGTGGGTTAACCCATTGTCCGCCTTCGTAATCAGCAACGAACATGTGGTCGGAAATTACTTTGCCAAATGGAAGGTCAGTAAAATCGACGCTGTTAAGTCGTGATGATTTGGTCAGGGAGACTGTTATTGGATACTTTACAGCCATGGTGGTGGGTGTTGACAAGGATGAAAACCTTTGATTGGATGGGGCAAATTTAAGTAACATTTTCTTAATCTTTGCAAATTTTATTTTTTTTTCGTCAGAAATGACCCCGCACTTACAAATATTTACCTTTTATTCTGTTTTATTCTTGCTTTTTATTTGTTTTATTCAAATTTGCGGGCATCGCCATACGCTCAATTGGCCAAAAAAATATTTTATATGGTTTATTTGAAACTGTTTTCGTCTGAACCGAATTATATTTGCAAATGCCTGCCGATTCAGGCTTAAATGATATGTATTCACCCGACGATTTGATTTTCATTACCCCTGAGCGCAGTTTTCCGGAAATGGCCTCGGGCGGGTTTGCGCGCAAGGTTTTTGTGCTGGTTCTGAAGGAGCCGGACGCGCCTGGAAACCGCGATTTTTTGACTAAAATCCTGGCTGCGGCACAAGTGAACCTTGAAAAGGATACGCTTTGGGCCGAAGTGTCAGCGATGGAAGCGCCGGCGCCAGCTGCTACCTTTAGTATAAAACACCCGGATCACATTTTGGTTTTCGGTCTTACCCCGGAACAAGTCGGTTTAAAAATTGACGCGCCATTGTATCGTCCGGTTGCCTTTTATGGCGCCACCTGGCTTTTTTCCGAGCCGCTGTCGGTGCTGGAACCGGATAAAAACCGCAAAGGGCTGTTGTGGAAAGCCTTGCAGCAAATTTTTCTGTGAATTTGTGCGAAGCGTTACCTTTGCCGCCCGCCCCCAGCCCCTGAAGGGCAATGTCATTGACTTAAGGGTTACCAAAGTCCTGAAAGGACGAA
>JBAXTB010000644.1:0-1955 GCA_037130425.1 Bacteroidota bacterium | reverse complement strand
GCGATCGCAAGGAACGAATAATCAGTTGTTTATGGCACGAAAGATTTTAGGCAAGATGAAATGCGCCTATTCTCCCCTATTCGCAATCGGCCCCTTCAGGGCAATGTCATTGACTTAAGGATTTTAAAGCCCTGAAAGGGCGAAATCATTAGAATTGGGCAACGCCCAATTTAAAATGGCCAAGATTTTTGAGAAGCCCTGAAAGGGCGGAATCACACGTAGCGTCGGATGATTTCGCCCTTTCAGGGCTTGGATCTCGCATTGCCTCAAATAGCAGGGTGTTACCCTGCCTTGATGATTTCGCCCCTTTGGGGCTGTGATAATCCTTAAGTCAACGACATTGCCCTTCAGGGGTTTGGGGCTTACCCCTGCTCCGACAGACGCCGGGTAGACGCTGTTTGACTCAGCAACCCGACCGTAATTCCCCAAAGCACTTCATACGGAATGATTTCGATTTCATGGTTTTGATCGGATTGTTCAAGCGGGGAACTGCTCAAGGCGTTAAAAATATCGGAAGTTTTTTGTTGGATCAGTTTGGCATTGAACCCCGATTTAGGTATTTGCTCCAACATGCGCAAAAAATAACGCGTGCGCGGCGCCGAATCGCCAGTCAGGTAACGCGTGCGATATTTGGCCAGATTTTCAGCCCGCGTGGCACATTCATCCGTTTTCCCTTCTGATAAATCAAGCAAGAACTGAATAATGATGATCGGAATGTTCATACCCGCTTTATCCTTGGAGAATTCCATCACGCTATTCCGGAACTTATTGATTTTGAACCTCTGATCGGTAGCAGGATCGTTCAAATGCGCTGAAACTTTTAGCAAATGAAGGTAGGCTTCAAAAATGTTCCAAAGTTCGGGCGTTGGTTGCGGTAAATCGTTAAAGCCGGGATGCCGCAGCGTTTCCGTGAAAATGCGGTCAGCGCTTTCATATTGGCCTCGGTGCAGTTCGACCAACAATTGCATCTCTTGTAATTTGAACCAGTTGAAACTGCCCGCCTCAAAAAGATTACCATATTCAGCAACAACCTGTCCGCAGCGTTCAAAATCGCGCAGGTAAAACCACGAAACAAACAAGTTGTACCCGAATACCTGCCGCGCCATGGCGCTTTTATATGATTTTTGATCAAAAAAAATCAAGGCTTCTTCGCAACATCGAATCGTACCGGCATGGTCGCTTAGGCTGTCATAATGAACCATTTCGATCATTCGACCGTAAAACTGCGTTTTAAAACTCCGGCATTCTTGCATATCTGCCGCAATGAGCGCCACATATTCTTCCGATTTTTCGGCAATTGCCGCTTTTGCCGCTTTACTGTTTACATAACGTGTCACCAAACGCAGGTATAAGCCTTCCACCTTGCGTTCCGTCATCCATTGCGCTTCATATTCCTCCAATTGGGCGTCCAATTGTTCAAATTTGCGCTCATTACCGCACAACAGGCCGTAATGAAGCCGCAGTGCGCGCAAAATATCAAGGGTAATTTCCGTAAATTCGAATCGAATGGTGTGCCGCAGCAACGATTCCAGCAAGTCCAATGCACTGCTCCGAGCGCCCTTGGAGAACAACACCATGGCGGAAGCCCATTTTTTAGAACACTCGTAAAAGGCTTTTTGCCGGTCGGAAAAAGACGGTTCCTTAAAATCAAGTAATAAAAGGGAGTCAAGTAGCCGTTCCTTAAATTTGTTTTTAACGGCATACATTTTTGAGTGGGCGCCTGCTATTTCGGGTAAAACGCGCACAATTTCTTCATCGCTGCGCAAATTTCCATCGGCAATGGCTTCGTAAAGCCGCTCCATTTGTGAACCTTGTTCCAATACGAGATTTTTCAGCCCACCGGACCGAAATTTCGTCTTTTGGAAAAGATTGACCAATTCAATCAGATCCTGCATTCAAAGGCAAATTTTGTACTAATGTTCAGATAATCGGATTAAAAGAAGGAATAAGACCAA
>JBAXTB010000643.1:0-1967 GCA_037130425.1 Bacteroidota bacterium | reverse complement strand
TAAATATAAAACTCATTCCTATACATTTGCTTTATTGCAAACACACGTTCATCAAATTCAAACATTATTTCCAATGAAGAAAATTTTCGCTCTTGCTGCCTTTGCTGCCCTTCTCATCAGCCTCAACGGCTGCGCCAAAAAAGATCAGACTACCTTGGTTTCCACCGCCGATCAGGAACTTTCTCAAGACATCAAAGCCAAAATCAAAGCGCTTGGTTTTAGTTCAGATGATGCTTACACCGCAGATGGCGGTTACATTGTTGAAGGCGACATTTTCCTTACAGATGCTGATTTGAATACGGTAGATCCAATTCAAAGCCTTATTGTAGGAAATACAGAACAATATCATACAACCAACCTTGTTACCGGCCTGCCACGCAACATTACCGTTCGTTACTCCGGTTCAAACACAAACCTGAGCAATGCTGTGAATGCCGCGATTGCGCGTTACAATGCACAAGGTTTGCAAATCACGTTTTCGCGTGTTACCAGCGGCGGTAATATCGTCGTTACCACTGTAAACAGCGCAAGTTATATCGCATCTTCAGGCTTCCCATCCGCTGGAAACCCTTACAACAGCGTTAAATATAACCTGCAATACACCAATATCGGCGCCAACACCATGGCTTCCGTAATGGCGCATGAAATCGGTCACTGCATCGGTTTCCGTCATACTGATTATATGGACCGCTCTTATAGCTGCGGCGGCGCGTATACCAATGAAGGCTCTGCCGGCGTAGGTGCAATTCTGATCCCTGGCACGCCTTCAACGGCTGATCCGAATTCATGGATGCTTGCTTGCATCGGTAACGGCGTAGATCGCCCCTTCAATGCAAATGATATTGTAGCGCTGAACTATATATACTAAGCGCCGCCTGAAAAGGCAGCATTAATTGTCATACTGAGCGCTGAATGTCAATGACTTAGGCCGAAGGCCATGCACAAGATTATCCGGCGCGAAGTATATATTAGTCCTTTGACATAAGGGATAAACAAAACGCCCGACTGTTTTTAAGCAGCCGGGCGTTTTTATGATTGCAAATGGCGTTTTATTCGCCAAACAGGTGGAAACCAGGTGAAGCAGCGTCGCCGCTTACGAATTCCAGCAAACGGTCGGAGAACTCATCTTTAGACAAGCTGCCGTTTCCATTGGTGTCAAGACGCTCGAAAATAGCCATTTTGTCGCCAACCAAACCAAACGAGCGGAACCATGCAGCGTATTCTTCGTCTGTGATGGTCGTGTCGCTGTTCACACTAATACCTGCGAAAACGGCATTGAGAAAATGGTCATATCTTCTATCTCCTTCATTCGCCTCTTCTGCATCTTCTGCAATAATAGCGGCCCAGTTCATCCATTCTTCTTTCGTTACAGAACGACTCTTGTCAGAATCGGCAAATAATGAAATAGACAGGAACCAGCGACGAGCCAATTTGTCAAGTTTCTCAATTTTAGCAGGGCTTGATTCGGCTTTAATGTCATCAAATGCCTTCACAAAATCATTTTCATCAACGCTTCCGTTGCCGTTTTTGTCGAAGATGTTGAATAAACGTTCAAAAGCTTGTTGTTGTGTAGCGTTTAACATAATAGTAAAAACTGAAGGTGGAAAAATAATAGATTTTGAAATCTAATAATTCACTAAAAAGTTATTTCAAAATCCATGTAAATGTAAAGTTGAAAAATTAGTGACAGTATCACTTTAGTTAAAAATTAATATAAAATTAATATTATGAAGTGTTTGTGAATAATTGCTTTCTTTGTATCTAAGTTCAGTTCCTATACTTCGCGCTGGATAGTTTTGTGCATGACCTCCGGCATAAGCCATTGACAATCAGCGCTTAGTGTGACAATTAATGCTGCCTTTCAGGCGGCGCTCAGTATAAACACCACAATTTTGAAACGTAAATTCCTCTTTCTCCTCGGCAGTGCCCGCCGCAACGGCAATACCGAACAACTTGCCCGCCACGCA
>JBAXTB010000642.1:0-1971 GCA_037130425.1 Bacteroidota bacterium | reverse complement strand
CGAATAAAGAACGCCGAATATCGAATATTGAACGCACGATGAAATGCCGATTTTTTGAGGTATTTTGTTAACCGTTCAATATTTGGTATTCGGTTTTTTTATTTATGATAAACACTTTAGCACAATCAAAATAACATTAATTTCACACTGCCCTGTAAAAGTTGATTGAATAAGACAATTTACAATTTTCTTAATCTCCGTACTGTAATTTTTCGTTTATTTGCAGCACATTTCGCCTATAGTTTAAGTTTCTAATCTTTGTTACATGAAAAGTTTTCACCTGTCTTTCAAAGGCACTAATCGGCACAAGCGATTAGTACAATTTAAGCCTTTTTATGCGCTGCTGCTCGCGATTTGCCTGTTTCAGATGGCGGCTCAGGCATCACCTACTTACCCAATTTCAAAGGGGGACAATCACACAGATCCAGAAGCATCGACCACAGCCAAGCCCCAATCCCTGGTTTGCAATGATTTGGTATATGTTTCCCTTGATATTGACTGCGTGACAGAAATCCAACCTGCGGACATTCTGGAAGGCAATTTTGGTAACGCTGCAAATTATGTCGTTGAACTGGATGAAGTTGCGCCTTTCGGCAACGGGCCTTGGGTTCCGGCAACCGTGAATGCCAATGACGTCGGCCAAACGTATCAGGTACGCGTAACCGAAACGGCAAGCGGCAACCGCTGCTGGGGTTCAGTAAAAATTGAAGACAAACTTGCGCCTGAAATTAATTGCACGGATATCAATTTGTCCTGCCCAATCACGAATTATGATCCGGCGTACATTCAAAATACGCTACACCTCACCACCGCTTATCCTACGGTGATTGATTGCACGCCATTCACACTTACCTATATTGATACCTGGCATGATCTCACTTGCAACCAGGGTTTCAACGGGGTAAACGATTTGAGCGCTTATGTTACCCGCAAATGGACGGCCAAAGATGCAGGCAATAACACCAGCACCTGCATTCAATATATCTATTTCCACCGCGTGCATGTAACCGATGTGCTTTTCCCGGCCGATGTGACGGTCAGCTGCGGTTCCAATGTGAACACCGATCCCGCCGCTACTGGCGCTCCATATTACAAACAATTCAACATCAACTGGAAATTATTCCCTGATCCTGGTTTTTGTGAATTGCAAACGGTTTATGCCGATCAAATCCTGCCAGTTTGCGATGGAACGTATAAAATTCTCCGTACCTGGACCGTGGTTGATTGGTGCTTGCCGACAACCCCATACCCTCCAACGCAAAATCCGCAATATTATATTCAGGTAATCAATGTTATGGATAGTCAGGGGCCAACCATGACCTGTCCGGCCAACATCACGGTATCAACCGACCCGTTTGCCTGCTGCGCCACGACCAACCTGCCGGATTTAATTTTGACCGATAACTGTTCGCGCCTCAACAATATCAGCGCCATGGTAACCACCTTCGATCAGTACATTCCGACCCTGCAAACCGGCATGTACACCGTTGGCGGCAACTTAACTACTTTCCCTGGCAACATCACCTGGAACCCGGATACCCTCGGCGATTGGGGCTGGACACCTTGTTTGCCAATTGGTACCCACACAGTCGTTTACACCGCAACCGACGATTGCGGCAATACCAAAACCTGCTCCTTCAAAATGAAAGTGGAAGACCAGGTGCCGCCCGTGGCTGTTTGCGACCAAACGACCGTTGTTGCATTGGGCGCCAACGGACAGGCCCAAGTGAATTCCATTACTTTTGATGACGGCTCTTATGACAACTGCGGACAGGTGTTTATCAAAGCGCGCAGAAGCAACGGAAGCAGTTTTTCTGATCAGGTTTCATTCAGTTGCTCCGATGTTGGCACAACGGTTATGGTTGTCTTGCGCGCATACGATCAGTCGCCCGGAAGCGGAAGCGTATCCACAAGCACGCTGGAGGATCATGCCAATGATTGTATGATACAAGTGCAGGTGCAGGACAAAGT
>JBAXTB010000641.1:0-1992 GCA_037130425.1 Bacteroidota bacterium | reverse complement strand
GAAATTTCTTTAAAAACACCGTTTTCGCAGGACTTTCATTGTCCTTTTTCTCCCTTGAAAATTGCGTCCGAAAACCCTTGGAATCGGGCAATGCCATAAACACGGACACCGGTTTTGAACTCGAAGAAATTTCCATCGACGAACTGCAAAAACGCATGGCAAGCGGCCAATACACGGCGCGTTCCATCACCCAAGCCTACCTCGACCGCATTGCCAAAATCGACAAAAGCGGTCCGAAAATAAATGCCGTCATTGAACTTAACCCGGATGCGCTCGCCATCGCGGATATTCTTGATGGGGAACGCAAAGCCGGGAAACTGCGCGGCCCGCTGCACGGCATTCCCGTCCTCATCAAAGACAATATTGACACCGGCGATAAAATGCAAACGACCGCAGGCGCACTTGCGTTGGAAGGCCATATTGCGGCAAAAGATGCCTTTATTGCGGCAAAATTGCGCGCAGCGGGCGCCATAATTTTAGGCAAAACCAACCTGAGTGAATGGGCCAATTTCCGTTCCACCCGTTCTTCGAGTGGCTGGAGCAGCCGGGGCGGACAAACAAAAAACCCTTATATTCTTGATCGCTCGCCTTGCGGGTCCAGTTCCGGTTCGGGCGTGGCTGTTTCGGCCAATTTATGCGCCGTGGCGGTTGGTACGGAAACCGACGGCTCCATTGCCTGCCCGGCCTCCGTCAACGGCGTGGTAGGCATCAAACCGACCGTAGGTTTGCTGAGTCGCGCGGGTATCATTCCCATTTCCAAAACCCAGGACACCGCCGGCCCATTCGGGCGCAGCGTGCGCGATGCGGCGCTTCTCCTCACCGTACTCGCCGGCGCCGATCCCAATGACGAGGCATGTAAAAACGCCGACATCAAACCCGATTACACTGCATTTTTGGATGCTAAAGCCTTGAACGGCAAGCGAATCGGCGTGGAAAAGACCTTCCTGAAACACCATGAAGGCATCGACAGCCTGCTTGCAAAAGCGCTAGATCAAATGCGCAACGCAGGCGCTACCATTGTGGAAGTGGAATTTATGGCGGAAAACCAGAAGATCGGCGACGATGAATTTACGGTGCTTTGCTACGAATTTAAAGACGGGTTAAATCGCTACCTCGCAAGCGCCGGTACGCCTGTAAAATCCTTGCAAGACGTCATTGATTTTAACCTGAAAAATGCCCCGCGCGCCATGCCGTTTTTCAAGCAGGAAATCCTCGAAAAATGCCAGGCCCTGGGTAATCTGACGGAACCGGCATATCTGGAAGCCTTAAAAAAATCGCATACCGCCATGCAGGGTATTCTCAATAAATTACTGAAAGACAATAATTTAGATGCGCTCTGCGGCCCAGCCACCGGCGCTTCCTGGTGTACGGATTTGGTGAATGGCGATTTCTGGCCAGGTTACGGCGCATACGGTCCGGCGGCCGTGGCGGGATTTCCGTCCGTTACGGTGCCGATGGGTTTGGTGAATGGCTTGCCGGTGGGGCTGTCATTTTTGGGAAAAGCCTGGCATGAGGGTGGTTTGATTGGGATCGCGTACGCGTATGAGCAGGTATCGAGGAATCGGGTGGCGCCGGGATTTTTGAAAAGTTTGGAGTAAAGAAGAATTGATTAGGATAAAGTTATACAAGTATTAAAGTGGATTTGAAGATTTTCAAGATGGATTAAATTGATTTTCAATGGATTAGAAGACATCCATTTTTAGAACCACTTTGCGTTGGCTATTGCATTTAGGTCTGAACAGAAGATGATTAAGTAAATTAGGAAAACCTGTTGAGACGAAAGATTGTCTCAACAGGTCTATGAAATTGCACTATAATAAGTTTTTTAGATCTATTGAGCCGCTGGTGTGAAGTTTTTTTTAGGTTTACTAACCGCTGGCGTCAAGGTTTAAAAGCCGCTGGTGCGAAGTTTTTTTAGGTTTACTAACCGCTGGCGTCAAGGTTTAAAAGCCGCTGGTGCGAAGTTTTTTTAGGTTTATCAACCGCTGGCGT
>JBAXTB010000640.1:0-2001 GCA_037130425.1 Bacteroidota bacterium | reverse complement strand
TATTAGGTTCGCTTTTTTTCTGGAAAATGAATGGCGACCGCGTCCTTGGTATCGGCGTTTTAATCGGCACGCTTGCTTTTGGCGTATTTGCTTATCTGTACGGCTCGGTTTAAAGCGCCAAATGCAAATCCCATACATAACGCTCGCCTAATTCTGTCAAAGCGACCTGAAAAACCGACATGGAACAACGTAGGTCTTTACTTTTGCATCGTAACTATTAAATATATCTACTATGCGAAAAATCTGCCTATTACTGCTTTGCTTACTGTTGGCTGGACTTATTCACGCCCAAAGCGCCTATTTTGAGCGTAATTACCAGTCTTTTTTTAACAACAACCTGATCCAATTGCGTGGTGATGCTACAGGTGGCGTAATCCTGTTTGAACAAAGTGATCCTACGCTCTACCAAGTTACTTACGGATTTAACCGGGTTGATTCTACAGGTGTGAGTCAGTTTTTTTCATTTCTATCGGGCCAAACGCAAGATTTTGATTTCCTGCCCATTCAAGATGGTTATATCGTTGCCTATTTAGCATTTGACTGCGATTATTGGCTGCCCCGAATGATTAAACGTTATGATTTTCAAGGCAATTTGATCTGGGAAGTTCCATTAGAGACGCAGAGCACCTACCATCGCTTACTTCCTGGCCCTGACAGTTCATTTTGGGTAGTTAATGGCGTCGAATTGCCTGTAAGGTTTGATCTAAATGGCAATTTGCTTGGATATGGTAGTGATTTGCTCAAAAGCATGGATCATTATGTGGAACGTTCAAATGGTAAATTGCTCACGTATGGGCCGCTTGGGGTGAATCAATACAATAAATCACTTAGCACAATACAATCGACCAACCTGGATTTTGAGGTACTAAAAGCCGATACACTTTCGGAAAATCGAACTGCCGTGCTGACTTCTCATAAATTATATATCCTCGACGCGGCATTTGACGTAATCAAGGTAATTGATCACAATTTATTCGGCTTGGGAATAAAAGATATGGCCACTGACGGGAATTATATCCGCGTCCTTACGGGCAATACAAATCCGGCTATCCGTGTTTATGATGCTGATCTTCAATTGATTGCGACGCAGAACTTGCCTGCAAATGATCCATTTAGGCCCAAATTTATGTGTATTCAGCACAACAGGTTGATTTTGGCGGGTAACAGCAAGCCTTTCAATCAATTAAACAACAGCCAGGTGATCAGTGTGCGTTCCCTGCCAATTGATCAACCGGCTTATGGCGCTACGACAGATGCTTTAGTGACAAATATAATGATGCAGGCCGCGCCGATTGCCACTCACTTTCCTGGAACGCAGGGCGGAATCATTCAGGCAAGTGATGTAAAGGTAACGATTCAAAATGCCGGAGACGCTGTTTTGAATTCCGTTACCCTGAATGCTGTAATTGCATACGATAGTTATTTGTGCGGCCCTTATGAAACAACGTATAAACAACAGTTTCCTGCTGTTAATTTACTGCCCGGCGATTCAATTACGCTTTCGGTTGGCGACTTGACTGCGACGTATGCAAGTTGGGTTCCGCCGGTTTACCATTTGTGTTTTTGGACCACGCTGCCGAATGACAGCCTTGATCGAAACACGCTCAATGACCAGATTTGTAAAGATTTTACCACGATAGTCGGAACAAAAAATCCGGAAACGCCCTATCCGCTTGTCGTTTTCCCGAATCCTGCTGCGGGCGATTTTCAGATTGTGTTGCCGGTTTCAACCACGTTGGCTACCGTGCAATTATTTGATTTAACCGGCCGCGCCGTTTTGAAAACAAGCGCTTCCGGCAGTGGAATTACGGTAAATGCGGCGGGCCTTGCACGGGGGCTTTACCAGGTTTCGGTTCGCGATGAAAAAGGAAATCGGTACATAGGGAAGGTCGTTTTGGAATAACGAATAGAAGAATTAGGCGTGTACGAAGGATTTTAATTAATTTGATGCCTGACCTCGGAGAGGTCAAATATTGGTAGAAATCATTGATATATAACGGG
>JBAXTB010000064.1:0-20307 GCA_037130425.1 Bacteroidota bacterium | reverse complement strand
GAAGAAATTCGGGACATGATGGATGTGGAGGATGAATTGGATCGAATCTTTGAGCAAGCGATGAGAAAAAAAGATGAAATCATCGCCGAAAAGGATGAAATTATCGCTGAAAAGGAAGAGATTATCGCTGAAAAGGATAAGTTGTTGATGGAAGAGAAGATGCGTGCCGAAGAAGAGAAGATGCGTGCCGAAGAAGAGAAGAAACGTGCCGAAGAAGAGAAGAAACGTGCCGAAGAAGAAATCCAGAAAAACCTTGAATTGCAAAGGCAAATTGAAGCACTAAAAAAGCAAATCAAGCCTTAGCCGCCGTTAACAAAAACAATAAAAATAAACCTTCGTATTTCCTTCGGGAATTTTAAACTGCGATGCCATGAACTATACAAGATTAAAATGGATTTGAAGATTTTCAGGATGGATTAAATTGATTTTCAATGGATTGCCAGACTCACATTTTTAGAAACACTTTGCTTGGGCTATATCATGTAAGATCCCAAATCAGTTCGAAATTTTCCATGGTATACCAAAGTAATAAGATACGGTAACTCCGCCGAAATAATACCAATCATTTTCTTTTGGGTTGGCATTAATGGAAATCCCATCAAGTTTATCGGAATATACGGGTCGCCAGCCTGTTTCAAAACCTACGGTTACGCGGGCGTTTATGTTGACATGCACACCGATACCAATAGGCGTACTCAGGAATAAATGTTTCGATCGGTTGCCTTCCGGAAAAGGCGTTTTTACAAAGGGCGAAGGAAAAGTCGACCCGTAGTATCTTGCGTTTGGTTTGGAAAAAGCGCCCCCCACACCAGCGAATACGTAAGGGAAAAAATTAAGTTCATCCGCGTTGCCAGTCACAAATCCAAAATTGAACGGTGCGTATTCAAGGATGGCGGCCAATTCAACCAATGGCCCCTTAAAGCGAAATTCTCGAAAAGTCCGCGTGTCGGAGTTCTTGTCATCGCCAAAAATAACGCCTGTATTAAGTTGCCCTTTTAAGTACAAAACCTCTGAAATCTGGTATCGGGCATAAAGACCAATGGCCGGACGGGTTTGATTCCACTCAATATTGGGTTCAGCAAGGTCGCCGGAATAATTGGCGACACCCAATAATACACCAAAATCAAGAAAGTGTCGATTTTGACGCAAAAATTGAGCCGACACGGTATTATAACAATATAAACAGATTATTAAAAGCGTAATTTTACGCATAAGGGGTGGATCGGTTTGTTTTGGACAAAGTTGAAGGAATCACTTCGATATAATCAAGTGATTTTGAAATCCCCATGTTAATTCTACGGTAATTTTCATCAAAAGAAAGGTAGGGAAAAACGAAGACCAAGCGCGGCAAAAACAAAAATAAAACTATTTGTGTTTAAATTTGCTACTTCCCCCTGATTCAAGTATCTTTGCACATAAGTTTGACTTATGGATTTCGCTGACATCAAAAACGACCATATATGATCATTGCCAATCCCATCTATGACGTAGTGTTCAAATATCTGCTGGAAGACGTAGAGATTGCCATAGAATTATTGTCCACGATCTTGGGCGAGGAAGTACAAAGTTTGGAACTGAAGCCTCAGGAAACCGCCACTGAAACAGCCGGCGATATCCGGATTCTGCGTTTCGACTTTAAGGCAGTTGTCAAGAAGAAAAATGGAGAGATCAACAAAGTACTCATAGAATTACAGAAGGCAAAACAAGCCTTTGATGTGATGCGCTTTCGGCGCTATCTTGGCGACAATTACCGCAAAGAAGATACCGTGCTTAATAAGGATGGGCTGTCGGAAACGCGCCCCTTGCCCATCATCACGATCTATTTCCTAGCGTTTCCATTAAACAACATTCAATCGGGAGTGGTCAAAATCAATCGGGAGTACCGTGATGTAGTGACCCAGGAAATTTTAGACATCAAAGAGGATTTCGTTGAGTTGCTGACCCACGATTTGTATTTGATACAGGTGCGTAAACTCGCCAAAGCAGCCCGGAACAAATTAGAGCGGGTACTGCACATTTTCAGTCCGATTTACCAAAGCACTACGGACAAACATCAACTCGATTTTCAGGGAAACACGGATGATCCCTTGGTCAAAAAAATGGTGGATCGCTTGGGAAGAGCCATTGCCAGCGAAGAAATTCGAGACCTGATGGATGTGGAGGATGAATTGGATCGAATCTTTGAGCAAGCAATGAGAAAGAAGGATGAGATTATCGCTGAAAAAGATGAAATTATCGCTGAAAAGGATAAGTTGCTAATGGAAGAGAAGAAGCGTGCAGAAGAAGAAATCCAAAAAAACCTTGAATTGCAAAGACAAATTGATGAATTAAAAAGGCAAATCAAGCCTTAGTCGTTGTTAACAAAAACTATAAAAAATAGCTGCCCCCTAATCAGATTTTCGTACATCAGTACAATAAACATACTCAAAATACACCATTTCACCGCAAACATTCAACATCACAGACACTTCATGCTGCTTGAAAAAGTCATCAATCACTGAACGTATTTTAAGGTTACTATCCCAATAAAAGTCACTTTTTATGATGCATGATTCAAGATACCTCCCCTGAATAAACACCACACTATACATAAACCTTCGATATTCACACTGCAATTCAGACTTTAATTCAGGCAAGGCCCTGTGAATTTCCCGCGCAATTTCCTCTTGTAATGCTCCAAAATCATATTTATCATTTTGCAACACAAAACTACTTAATTTATCTTTTGCCCAATAGCGGCTATATAATATAGAGTCGCCTTTCAGGCATCGAACTTTGTATAAATCCCCATTAAGGTCGTAAAAACAAGAGACCGAATCTATCTGGCTTTCAACATTGGTTGAGAACGTAATAATGATTAAGAAAAATAAAATATATCGCACTATTTGCCTGTTTTAGTTCATTTTATGAATAGTGTCATCACCAACAATGGCCAAAAAATCCCGATACTGCCGAACGCAATGTGCATAAACATCTAACATCTTGTAACCCCTCGTTTTAACGAGGGGCCAAGGGTATCGCGCCATTACATCTGTCTTCTTTGCAAAACATCAACATCTAACAGATTGATTATGTTGATCTTCTGTAAGGAAGACAGATGTGATGGAGGGTTTACTTACAATTCCACCGGTTAAAACCGGCGGTTACAAGATGTTAGATGTTTATGCACATTGCGCTCGGCAGTATCGGGAATTTCAGCCCTATTTCACCACCACCAATTTCCCATTCCACAAGTTCCCCCCAACTTCCATTTTCCAAAAATAAAGCCCCGTTCCAGGCATCGCGTGCGCCGGAACCTCCAGCATCAAATTACCCACATTCGCTTCTACATCAACCTGATACACCGCTTTCCCGGTCGAATCAAACAAATCGAGGTGAACCCTTGCGTCTGATGTTAAAAGGATTGGAAAAGTCGTACCGGCTTTTGTCGGATTGGGCTGCGGCGCAAACACCGTGCTTTCGTCCGGCGTTTCCACGGGCGCACGAAATTCCAAAGAAAGCGGCGCTTGCGGCTGATCGGCTTCATCATAAGCCTCGGCTTTTAATTGTGCATTATTAAGCCGCAGTACATCCCGCAAACGAAGCGCTTCCTGCGCGCGCACCCGCAAGCGAAACAAAGGCGAGCCAGGGAAAACCGCCTGCGGCGCCACATTCCACCAACTACAACGCACCGAACCACGATGAAGTGCGAATGAATTTGCGTCCATTTCCGGCAAGTCACCGGGCAAAACTTGTTCCACAACCAATTGATTTTCATCGTATTGCAAGTCCATTTGAAATCCATTCCATTGCGCTGGATCCAACACTTCGATCGGAATATCAATTGTTTCACCGGCGTTTAACGCAATGTCAGGAATCACGACCGGAATGGCCGCGCGGGTGTCGGAAGCCGTCAGGGAATCCGGAATCGCGGTGTTGTTTACATCGCCAATCTTGATGCCGATGAATTGAGAAAATGAAGGGGCAATTCCGGCATTAATATGAATTTTTTCTTCAAATGGCGCCTGAAAAGCGTTCGCCGGGTTGGGAAATACGGTATTTTTAGGAATAAATCGCCAGGATTTATTATTTGGGAAATCAGTATAAATGCCCAGAATTAATTTGCGTAATTCTATAACGTCAAATGTGGTGATCGAATTGCTTTTATTGATATCGGCTGCAATCATTTTATAAGGGCTGCTCAATTGTTGAACCCCTAAAATATGCTTTGAAATAAGTAGTAAGTCAAAGGTGGAGATACCATTTGTAGGGTTGTCTTCTTTGTACGGAACCAGGTCAAATTCATATTCCGAAGCAATATAAGAGCGGCATCCCAGTGAAGGTGTTTCTATTATGCCACTTGCCAAAGGAATTTTAACACGCCCTATATATTGCTCCAGTTCAGTTTGTATGCAAGTATTTAATATTATCGGGTCGCCACAGGTCCAATTAGGATCTTTTACCGTTATCAGCGCATCACAATGATTCGTATTGCCGCTTTTATCCTTTGCCCAAAGCACCAAGGTTCGTTGGCCTAAGGTTTGACAAGTAAAGACTACACTTGTTTTAGGAGTACCGTAAGCATCCACTGGGAATACCGTGCTAAATTCTTGCTCTATAAGTCCAATCCGGGTTTGATTAGCAGGAGTGTCATTATCTTCAATATCCGATAAAAAATCGCCTGCCCAGACTTGCACTTGACCATTATACAAAAGATTTACTGACAATCCGGAGATACAACTCACCGACGGCGCTTTACAATCTTTCACTGTAAACACCTGCTCGCAAGTATCCTTCACCCCACCCGATTCAATAAACCAGCGGATTTTACAACGCCCGCCCGGAATTTGCGGAATAATATAATTCAAAGGCGCTGCATTTGTCACCCAGCGTACCCGCGCCTTGAGCGTGTCACCCGAAGCAACCTGTTCCAGCGCAAAGCGATACTGTTCGTCCAGCAAAACACCGCGATTGTCAAATGCTACCGGTGTGCCGCCGCTGTAATTCGGATTTCCGGCATTTCCCATCATTACCCGGTTGTTTGGCGGCAAACTATCGCTCCAAACCGCCGTTTCCTGCACGCCATCGCCATTTAAATCTAACAATAAAACATACGAAATACGCCGATCTGTCGGGTGACAAGGATCAATGACCGTTATTTCCGGCAAATAAGCCGTTTCAAACAAATCCTGAATTCCATGCAAGGAATCTTTAAACGCAGTATTTTTCCAAAGCAAGGGATTATTTGTACTACTGTCGCACACTATTAGGGGTTGTACAGGGCAGTTTTGGATTACAGGGCATTGGGCCTGGGCGTGGTTGATCGCGAGGAATGCTATGATGTATAGTAGTTTAAATTTTTTCATAACAAAACAAATTTATTGATTTAAGATTTAAGATTACATGATTTAAGACTTAAGATTAGATTTACGATTTAGGATTGATAGAACATTAAGCCTAATTTCTGAAATATTAAAACCTTGTAATTTAACGCAATACAAAGTCTGAAACGTAAATCACAAATTAGGCAATCTCAAATTCAATCTTAAATCTTAAATCATGTAATCGGAAATCTTAAATCAACCTATAAAAATTATTCCCGCACAAGTTTACCGCTCTCCCGAAATGCACCCGCTTTAACCCTCCAGAAATACAAACCCGCATCCGGCATGGCCGCAGCCGGAACATCCAGCAAATGCCGACCGGCTTCAAGCGTTTGTTCAAAATCGTACAACAAACGGCCCGAAACGTCGCGTAACTCAAACTGAACTGCCGTGTTTTCTGTCAATTGCAGCGGAATACTGGCGCCTGCGTTTGTCGGATTGGGCAGCGGGGCAAACACGAACGCACCGTTATTAACACCCTGAACTTTACCAAAATTCAGTTGCAAAGGAATCACCGGTTGATCGCCCTGCGTATATGCTTCAGCACGCAAACGCTTGTCTGTCAATGAAATAGCATCGCGTAGGCGTATGGGCGACAATGCGCGCGCACGCAACGTGAACAAACGGTCGCCTGGCAACAGGGTGTGCGCTATGCCATCCGACCAACTGCAACGAATTTCATCCGCAGAGGAAGCAAAGGACTCCGCCGACATATCCGGCAAATTACCCGGCTCAATCGACTCAATTTCCAACGAACGTGCGTCATATTGCAAGCCCATTTGAAATCCCAACCAGGCCTCTGCATTCGCCGCTGTTACCGGGATGTCAATGGTTTGGCCTGCTTCCAATGTCTGATCCGGCAACAGTAAAGAACTTGGCGCACGCTCGTCAGCGTGTTCATCCGTCAAACTGTTTGCAATTGCTGTTCCGTTTACGTCGCCGACTTTTATGCCGATAAAATCAATTGCCTGGCCACTTTGCAGGGTTGTTTGCAATACATTTTCAGGAAATGTTGTCTGAAATGGATTTAATGGATTTGGGAATACAAACGCCTTATTTACAAATCGCCAGGAAGTATTTGCAGGCAGTTCAGTGTAAATACCCAAAATAAGTCTGCGGAACTCAACAATATCAAACGTGGAAATAGAATTGCTTTTATTGGCGTCGGCTGCAATCATTTTATAAGGAGAGTTCAGCGCTTCCTGTGAAAGCAAATGTTTGGAAATCAGAACCAGATCGTAGGTGGATACGCCGTTCAATGGATTATCGTCTTTAGCAGGGGTAATTACAATGGATGAACCGATTGGTACGCCATTGAAACTAATGCACCCATAGGTCGGAGCCTGTATGGTAAAGATAAAACTCGGAATTCCATTGCCTGAGCCGCTAAGCGACGCTGAAATCTCTTCTATAGGCTTATTATCTTCAGTATAGGCACAAACACTGTATTGTGGCGGCGGATTTCCCCCGCAATTGCTGTAATTGTCCGTCTCTATCATCCAGGTTTCACAAAAATTTGAATTACCTGCTTTATCTTTTACCCACAGTTGTATAATATTTGTGCCAATATGGTCGCAATTAAAGGTAACTGAAGACATTGGGTTTCCATTCGCATCAACCGGGAATCCGGTACCGTTGCCTGCTATTCTAACGCCTAATAATAATTGATCTGAAGGCGTAATATTATCATCTTTACTCAAAAGGAAATCCGTTGCATAAAGTTGTACCATACCCGAAGGCGTAATATTTACGCTCAAGCCGCCTAAACAATGAACCGTTGGCGCTTTACAATCCTTGATCGTGAACGTTTGTTCGCAAGTATCATGCGCCGCGCCGGATTCAATGATCCAGCGGATTTTATGCGTGCCGCCCGGTAATTGCGGTAATTGATACTGGTTCGGCGCAGCAGCCGTATTCCAGCGCAATTTAGCCGTCAAGGTATCGCCGTAGGCTGCTTGTTCAAGCGCAAATCCGTATTTCTGATTGTTTGTTACGCTGCGTTCATCAAAATGATGCAGGGTTCCGCCGCTGTAATTCGGGTTCAGGGCATTGCCGAAATAAACGGCGTCAGAAGGCGGCAAACTATCGCTCCAAACGGCTGTTTCCTGCGCGCCATCGCCATCCAAATCAAGCAATAATATATATGAAATTCTGAGACTATCAAAACTACAACTGTCTCGTACCGAAATCTCCAGATTGGTTTCGGCTTCAAACAAATCGTGCAAGCCAAGCACATTGTCCCAATAATAAGATTCATTCCAAAACTGGGCGTTGTTCGTACTATTATCGCAAATAGATAAAGGCTGCGCCGGGCAATTTTGAACCTGCGGGCATTGAGCGGAGGCTTGGAAAACAACAGCCAAAATAAAGGCCGCAATAAGGCGTAAATGAATAAACATGGTAACTGATATTTTAAAAGGTTATTGACGTATTAATTTGCCGCTTTGGATCAATGATCCGGTTTTTATTGTCCAGAAATAACAACCCGCGTTCGGCAGGGCTTCAGCCGGGATTTCCATCAAATGGCGACCTGCTGTTAAAAACGGTTCGGACTGATATAATAATTTGCCCGAAATATCCCGAATTTCAAGGCGCACAGTCGCGTCTTCCATTAATTGAATCGGAAATTTCGTCCCGCCGTTTGTCGGGTTCGGTTGCGGTGCAAAAACGGCAGTTTGATTATTAGCAGCATCTATTGTACCAAAAGCAAGTTGCAACGGCACAATTGCCTGATTATCATCCTTATACGCTTCTGCCCGCAAACGTTTATCCGTCAACGTAAGGGCATCGCGCAGGCGCAGGGGCTTGAGCGCACGCGCATGTAACGTAAACAAACGATCGCCCGGCAACAACGTATGCGCCACGCCGTCCGACCAACTGCAACGGATTTCGTCGCCTGTTTTTGCAAATGATTCAGCCGTCAAATCAGGCAAACCGCCCGGCTCAATGGATTCTATATTCAATTGATTTTCATCGTATTGTAAAGCAAATTGAAAGCCAAGCCAGGCGTTTACATCGGAAACTGTAATTGGAATGTCAAGTAATTGACCGGCTTCGGCGCTAAGATCCGGAAGTAAAATATGTTCGGCGCTGCGATCGTCTATTTTGGGTTCGGTAAACGTATTGGCAATTACGGTGCCGTTTACATCGCCTACTTTTACGCCGACAAATTCTCCGAAAAAATTATGCATTAAATTCAAAACGCTCAATGAGTCCGGGAAACCCGTTTCAAAGGGGTTCTGCATGTTTGGAAAAACAAAATTTTTGTCAATAAAGCGCCAGGATTTATTGTTTGGCAGTTCGGAATAAATACCCAACACTAATTTGCGTAATTCAACAACATCAAATGACGTAATAGAACCGCTTTTATTCGCATCGGCCGCAATCATGTAATAAGGAGAACTGAGCGCTTGCTGAGCAATAATATGTTTGGTAATTAATACTAAATCGTAGGTAGAAACCCCGTTTAAAGGATTATCATCTCTTTCAACCGTAATGGTCGAATTTGAAGTCAATGGAATATGAAAATTCACACACCCCGTATAATCTGTTTGTCCTGTAAAAAGAAAATTAGGCAACCCATTGCCGGAGCCACGCACGCTCACCGTCGTTTCTTCTACGCCGTTTCCTGGCTGTGTATTGATACAAATCAAAAAACTCGGTAGTTCTGGTTCACAATTTCCAATATTATCGATTAAAATTAAGGTACCGATGCAATTACTTGTATTTCCGGCTTTATCCTTCGCCCATAATTCAACCAATTGTGTCCCCTGGTCGTTACAAAGATATTGAACAGAAGTCTGCGGATCGCCATTGGCATCATACGGAAAACCCGTTCCAGCGCCTGCTTTGCGCAATCCCAATTCAATTTCTGAAACAGGTGTAATATTATCATCAACTTGCTTCAAAAAATCACTTGTCCATAATTGAATCATACCATTAATAAAAGCATTCACATGAATGGTATCAACGCATTTAAGCAATGGCTTTTTACAATCCTGCACCGTAAATATGCGCGTACAAGTATCATGCACTGCGCCGGATTCCATAAACCAACGAATTTTATGGGTACCACCCGGAAGTTGTGGTTGCTTGAAAATCAAAGGATTAGCCGAGGTATTCCAACGCAGTTTGGCCGTTAAAGTGTCGCCCTGCGCTACTTGTTCAAGCGCAAATCCGTATTTCTGATTTGCGGCAACGGGCCTTTTGTCAAAATGCAGCGCGGTGCCACTGCTGTAAATCGGATTGGCGGCATTGCCGAAATAAACTGTATCAGCAGGCGGCAAACTATCGCTCCAAATGGCCGTTTCCTGCGCGCCATCGCCGTCTAAATCAAGCAACAATAAATATGAAATTCGAAGTCCGGCAAAACTACAGGAATCAATTACGGAAAACTCCAGATTGGTTTCGGCTTCAAATAAATCATGCGTCCCGATTGTGTGATCCCAATAATTGGGTTCATTCCAAAACAGGGTGTCATTCAGGCTGCTGTCGCATACCATTTGGGCTTGTACAGGGCATTGAAACACAGGGCATTGTGCATTGGAATTAAAAAAAACCAACAACATTAAACCCGGAATTAATAAAAATAGACGAGTGCGCATGGCGGTGTTTTTGAAGGATTATTGACGAATTAATTTGCCGCTCTGAATTAAATTTCCGGTTTTTATTGTCCAGAAATAACAACCCGCATTCGGTAAAACTTCAGCAGGAATTTCCATCAAATGGCGGCCCGCTGATAAAAACGGTTCGGACTGATATACTAATTTACCCGAAACATCTCGGATTTCAAGGCGCACTGAAGCGTCTTCTATTAATTGTACCGGCAACTTCGCACCTGCGTTTGTCGGGTTTGGTTGCGGCGCAAAAACAGCAGTTTGATTGTTTGTTGCATTAATCGCACCAAAAGCAAGTTGCAACGGCACAATTGCTTGATTGTCATCTTTATACGCTTCTGCCCGCAAACGTTTATCGGTCAATGTAACGGCATCGCGCAAGCGCAGGGGCTTGAGCGCGCGCGCATGTAACGTGAACAAACGATCGCCCGGCAACAACGTGTGCGCCACGCCGTCCGACCAACTGCAACGGATTTCGCCGCCTGTTTTTGCAAATGATTCAGCCGTCAAATCATGCAAATCGCCCGGCTCAATGGATTCTATATTCAATTGATTTTCATCGTATTGTAAGGCAAATTGAAACCCAAGCCAGGCGTTTACATCGGAAACGGTAATTGGGATGTCAAGTGATTGGCCTGCTGTCGCGCTTATATCAGGCAATAAAATATGCTCGGCATTTCGGTCATCTATTACAGAATTGGTCACGGAATTAGCAATTGCGGTGCCGTTTACATCGCCTACTTTTATACCTACAAAATCCGGCCCGATGCTATTTACATTCAAATTTTGAATACTTATATCTTCGGGGAACACCGTTTGAAACGGATTTTGAATACTGGGGAATACAAAACTCTTGTCAATAAATCGCCAGGAGGTATTTGCAGGTAATGCTGTATAAATACCGAGAATTAATTTGCGCAATTCTATAATATCAAATGTCGTTACTGAGCGGCTTTTATTGGCGTCGGCAGCAATCATTTTATAGGGCGAATTAAGGGATTCAACGCCGAGGATGTGCTTTGATATCAGCACCAAATCGTAGGTGGAAACACCGTTGAGCGGGTTATCATCTTTGGTCGACGTGATCGTAGAATTGGAGGCTAAAGGAACGTAATTAAAGTTGTAGCAGCCTGCCGTGTTTGTTTGTCCTGTGTATGTAAATGAAGGTATCGAATTGCCGGCGCCGCTAATCGTAATAGACGCGTCTTCAATTGGTTGCGCCTGTTCTGTTGCTACGCATACCCCAAGGTGCGGGAACTCAGGCTCACAATAAGCATTATTATCTTGTACAATGACCAGCGTTTCGCAACTACCCGCATTACCCGCTTTATCTATTCCCCATAATTCTACGATTTGGGTGCCGAGTTCACTGCACATAAACGGAATAGAAGTCAGTGGATTACCGTTTGCATCGTAAGGGAAACCATTACCGGATCCTGCTTTGCGAACGCCTAATCTGAGCAGGTTTGCAGGCGTAATATTATCTTCCATGTTTTGCAAAAAATCGCTCGCATAAAGTTGAATTGTACCATTTGGGTAAATATTCACACTCAAACTGTTCAAACAATTTACCGTCGGCTTTTTACAATCTTTTACTGTAAAAATATGCTCGCAAGTATCCCGCACCGCGCCAGATTCCAAAAACCAGCGAATTTTGTGCGTACCAACCGGTAAATACGGGTTTCGATTTTGCAAGGGCAATTCTGGCGTGTTCCAGCGCACGCGCGCAGTCAACAAAGTATCTCCTTGCGTTTCTGTTTCAAGGGCAAAACCGTATTTCTGATTGGCCGGCACCGCGCGTTCATCAAAATGCCGCAGGGTTCCGCCGCTGTAACCGGGATTTGCGGCATTGCCGAAATAAACAGCATTGGCAGGCGGTAAACTATCGCTCCAGATTGCCGTTTCCTGCGCGCCATCACCATCTAAATCTAGCAACAACACGTAGGAAATACGCAGATTGTTGAAGTTGCAATGGTCTTTGGCCGAAATTTGAAGATCCGTCTGGGTTTCAAATAAATCGTGCAACCAGTTTACATTATCCCAATAATAGGATTCATTCCATAATTCCTGATTGTTAGGATTGTTGGCACAAACAGTATCCGGCGCCGTAATACAATGGACAAAAGCGGGGCATTGTGCAAAAGAAACGCGAAGGAGGCCCAACATCAGCAGGGCACAAAAAGTCAGTTTTTTCTTCATGAGATTTAAAGATTAAGATACGATCATTGAATGGTTACTTAAATCCATAGTGTCTGTACCGTCTGTTATATCGAGCGCCGAACCATAATATAGGCCGAAGGCCATGCACAAACATAACAACGTCAAATATTTAGTGCAATATATCTAATTTTTTCTTGGATACCAAAGCAAAACAAATGTACAAACCCGACAGATGTGACATCTTACCGGGTTTGTGGTAGTTTCAAATAACAACTTTGTAAATGTTTTTTTTCTTAGAATTTCACCAAGCGCCCCGACTTGCTTTGCGCCCCAATTTTGACGCGCCAAAAATAGACGCCCGCCATTGACATCGAGGTAGCCGGTACAGTCAACTTGTGCTGGCCAGGCGCTAAAAATGCCTCGTTTGTATAAACGGTACGTCCCACACAATCGACCAATTCAATCGTCGCTTGTACCGCATCGGCTGTTTGCACTATAATGGCCGTTTCACCCGAGGTCGGATTGGGCTGCGGATCAGAAATGGAACTGCCCGTAACTGCTTGACCGACTTTAAGTTGCAATGGAATGCGTTCGTCCGTAACCCCATAAACTTCCGGTGCAAGCAGACTATTTTGCAAAACAAACGCTTGGGCTTGATCCACCTTTGCGCGCGTATGAATGCGCAGGTAAAACAAGGTCTGACCAGCCGTAATTTGAACCGGATTGGTATTAAACCAACTCACAGTAATACTACCCGGCTTCGGGCGACCAAAACTCGTCACATCCATGCCCGGCAAATCGCCTGGAACAATTTCCAGCACTTCCATAAGTGCCGGATCGTATTGAAGGGCGAATTGAAAGCCTTCTGCAAGCGCATTTGTGTTTGCCAAAACTGGAACATCTGTAACCTGGCCAGCGGCCATTGAAACATCTGAATCAATCAATGCTATGGAGGCCCGATCATCGGCAAGCGCAAGAGAATCCGTTTTTGCGCTGCCGTTTACATCCCCGGTTTTATAGGCGTAAAACAGGTATTTTGATTCATAATTCCCCAAAGGCATGGAATTCAAGGTCAGCACCGAGGGGCACCAGCCTGCAAAGGGATTGGTCGGATACTGGCAATCGGCAGGATAAAAATGCCAGCCAGCATCATTGGGCAACGTGTCGATAATACCCAACAACAACTTGCGCAATAATACGATGTCAAATGTTGTCACCGAACCGCTGCCATTCACATCGGCCGCCAGCATTTTCCAGGGTGCGTCAAATGGCGTTACACCCAGGATATGTTTGGAAATGAGTAATAAATCAAACGTGGAAATGCCATTTATCGGAATGTCCGGGCAATTAGGCGCCAAAGTAAATGTCGGTGCTCCTGGAATACTATCTAAGGTGCCGCAACCGTCTAATTTTGGCAAAAGTCGGGTATATGCCTGTGAATCCGAATATGCCCAGGATTGCCGGAAAATGGTATGCAACAAATTCCCATTCGGGTTCCAACAAGGGGCCGCGCATATTTTAGGCAAAATCGTCGGACAGGCAATCGGGTTATCCAATACCGTAATCGTGGTTTCACAAAAAGTAGTGTTGCCGGCTTTATCGCGCACCCAGAGTTCGACGGGTTCTGCCGCGCCGCCCTGGTAGCAATGGTACAGAATCTGTTGGATCGACTGCCCAAGACTGTCGAGCGGAAAATCGGCGCCTGCCCCACCCCGCCGAATGGCCAATTGCAGCAACGGAACGGGTGTTGCGTTGTCTTCTACCGATTGAACCAAATCCTGCGCATATAAAGTAGCCAAGGCCGTTGTTGTATCAATATGAACCGTCACGCCATTTTTGCAAAACACCACTGGCGCTAAACAATCCTTGATTCTGAACGGATACTGGCAGTTTCTCGTCACGTTGTCTTGTTTCACCAACCAAACAATCCGGTGTTTGCCCTCCGGAAGCCTTGGAGAAATATACGTTGCCGGGCTGGTGGGCGAATGCCACATCACATTGGCAAAAGCAGTATCTCCAATGGTTTCAACTTGCAGGGTAAAACGGAAGCGCAAGGAGTCGGGCACATGCCTACCATCGTATAAAAGTGTGTCGCCGCCCACATAGTTCGGATTGAAGGCATTGTTGGCAAAAACGATCCCTGGCGGCGGCGGATTCTGACTTTGAATCACCGTTTCCTCCAGATTATCATTGTCCAAATCAAGGAAAATGGTGTAGGATATCGTGAGGGTACCGCCGCCGTTGCATTTGAGTATTTTCAGCCCTAAATCAGCGGAGCCTTCAAATAAATCGGCCGATTGTCTGGAATTGCTCCAGGTCAGCGGCGGGTTATTCCAGAAAGACGTGTCGTTGGAAGATAGATCGCACAAAGTTTGGAGGCCTTGTGGACAATTGAGTAGGATCGGGCACTGTTGAGCAAGTAGGCTGGCGGTACATAATAGTAGCGCGAAACCCAAAATCGGTTTTCTCATGAGCGTTTGCCGGATAAATTATTAAAAAAATATTGATCGGTTATGAAATTCAAATTCAGCGACTTACGTCGAAATTACCAGGTTTTCCATTAAGTAAACTGTTGGTAAATATTGCATTTGAGGCTTAAAATTACCTTTTTTTACGCATTTTCCTAATAAATTCTTATAAAAAATGAAATTAGGGGGAAGGGATAAACTAAAAAAGCCGCTACCCATTTGATGCGTAGCGGCTTTTTTAAAAAAAAAATTTAACCTCGCTGAATCAACAACCAATTGTGAAACAGCCTATTACTTATAAAAACCTCGCGCTCATTAGCGTCCCATAATTTGCTTAACCGTCGCGCCGATTTGTGCAGGCGAGCTCACCACCGTAATTCCGCTTTCAGCAAGTATGCGCATTTTGGCTTCTGCTGTATCATCGGCACTGCCGACAATGGCGCCTGCGTGGCCCATTTTGCGACCTTTTGGCGCCGTTTGACCGGCAATAAAACCGATCACCGGTTTTTTATTGCCATTGGCGCGGATCCAGCGCGCTGCTTCGGCTTCCAAGCCACCGCCGATTTCACCGATCATCACGATGCCTTCCGTTTCCGGGTCGTTCATGAACAATTCAATGGCTTCGCGCGTGGTGGTTCCGATGATCGGGTCACCGCCGATACCGATGGCTGTGGTGATGCCCAAACCGGCTTTAGCAATTTGATCAGCTGCTTCGTATGTCAGGGTTCCAGATTTAGACACCAGGCCGATTGGGCCGCGTTTGAACACAAAACCCGGCATGATACCAACTTTTGCTTCATCAGGCGTGATAATACCAGGACAGTTCGGGCCGATCAGGCGGCAGTTTTTGTCTGAAATATAAGCCTTTGCGCGCACCATATCCTGGATCGGAATACCTTCCGTAATGGCAACGATGACTTTAATTCCGGATGCGGCCGCTTCAATAATCGCGTCGGCGGCATAAGCAGGGGGAACAAAGATAATACTGGTATCAGCGCCTGCCTCGCGAACAGCGTCTTCAACGGTGTTGAAAACCGGACGGTCGAGGTGAATTTGTCCACCTTTGCCGGGTGTTACGCCGCCTACAACTTGCGTTCCATACGCAATCATTTGTTCTGCATGGAAGCTGCCTTCCTTGCCTGTAAAACCTTGTACGATGATTCTGGAGTGCTTATTTACTAAGACAGACATTCGGAAAAATGAATTGAAAGATGAGTGGAATTATTTGGAAAGGCGTGGAGACCGGCTTTTACGACTGCCTCCGTTTATTTTTTTTCTTGAATGATGAATACGTCCTCGTCGTGTTGCTTCATAAAATAGTGTTCGCGGGCATATTTTTCTTTGGTCAAATCAAAATCCTCGGCTTCATCGCGCGCTTCTTTGATTTTGTCCTGATAAAACGCTTTATCTGTTTCAAGGCGTTGTTGCGCCCTGAATAAGCGCCATTGGGTCCAAATGCTATGCCGGTCCAGAAATACCAGAATAAAAAAGAAGACAAGCAGCGTAAGGTAATATCGGTTTTGCAGGGGAGCCGGCAGCCTTTGCCATATAGATTGCCAGGGATTGGAAGAAAGCGCCATATTCACATCGTTTGGTGAAAGCATGAGCATTTGCGGCTCAAAATTAGAGCCTTTCCCGTAATTATACTCCGCTGCAATAGGTTTTGTGCAAATTATTTTGACCGCTCAATTCCAATTGTACAAAACCGATTGCTTTGGCGCATAAATGCGAAACCCGGGCATGATCTTTTTGAAAAGCAGGATTAATTTACCGTGTCGACGATTGCACATAAACGATCGAATATATCTCCAACGGAGCCTATTCCATTGATTGTGTGACTTTTATGCAGTTTGTTATAGTGTTCAAACACGGGAGTGGTTTCGTTCTTGTACACCAAAATTCTTTTCCGGATAACAGCCTCATCACTGTCGTCGGCCCGGCCGGAAGTCTCGCCGCGCAAAGTCAAACGGGTCACAATTTCTTCATCACCAACCTCAAGGGCCATCAATGCCGCAACCGCCGTCTGTTTGCCGCTCAACAATTCGTCCAGCGCTTCTGCCTGGTTGATGGTACGCGGAAAGCCGTCAAAAATGAAGCCCTTTGCCTCCGGATGAGATTCCACTTTATTATTTAGCATTCCGATGGTCACAGAATCCGGAACAAGTTCGCCCTTCGCGATGTACGCTTTGGCCTGTTGCCCAAGCGGTGTATCATTGCTCATTTCATAGCGGAACAAATCACCTGTACTGATATGCACCAACTGGTATTTTTCAACAAGTTTGGCAGCCTGCGTGCCTTTACCGGAACCCGGAGGACCAAAAAGAATTAGATTTATCATTCTGTAAAAGTTAAAATCATATTGGGAAATTCGGTAGCAAAGTTAGAAAGGCTTGATTTTTAAAGCGCATTTTCAAAAAAGGAATTTCAAACGGTTTATAATCAAAGATTTGTCGCTTTTTTCCGAATACATTTGTTGTTGAAAGAACGAAAGCAAAATATTATTTTAAAAATAAAAACAACACTTGTCCAGTCCCTTGCAACAACAAATAGCGCGCGGGTGCGTGCGCCCGGTTTTTTCAGTCAAAATTGGTGATGCGGTACCGTTCGCCATATTGCAAAATCCAATCCAACAGCGTTTCCATGTCCTTTTTCTCAAACAAATGCGTCCCGGTGTTCATGGTTGCCGCCGATCCGCAGGCTACCCCGATTTGGACCATTTCACGATACGACTTTTGTTGTTGCAATGCCCAAACCATCCCGGCAACCATGCTGTCGCCTGCACCCACCGTACTTTTTTTCACAATTGGCGGCGCCGGAACGTGTTCAAGCATGTCTTTTGTGACCAACAAGGCGCCCTGTGGGCCGAGTGAAACCACCACCACTTCGCATTTTCCTTCCTTTATAATCTGTAACGCAGCATCATCCACTTGGTTCAATGCCAATGTTTCCACACCAACTAAGGCGCTAAGTTCGGCTAAATTGGGCTTGAGCAAAAACACACCTTCATCGGCGGCAGCCTGCAAAGCCGCGCCGGAAGTATCGAGGATAAATTTAGCGCCGATTTTCTTGGAAAACGCAGCAACTTTTTCAAAATAGTTGGTTGGCAAACCAGCGGGCAAACTACCGCTCGCCACCAGAAATGCCGGATTTTGCTGTTCAATCAACTTCAAACAAGCATCTGCATCCTCCTCCCGCAATGGCGCTCCACTCATGGTAAACCGATATTGAATATTGGTCGCCGATTCTGTTACGGAAAAATTTTCCCTGGTTTCATTCGATATTGATTGCACGGAAATCTGAATCCCGGCCTCTGTTAATAAATCCTGCATAAGCCGGCCGTTTGCACCGCCTGACGGAAACACGGCGACACTTTCACCGTCCAGCTTGCGAATGCCCTTGCTGACATTAATACCGCCACCGCCCGGATCTACCTGCATATTTTCACAACGCAATTTTTGTTCTGGTATAAGCCGTTCGGTAACCGTACTTTTATCCAATGCAGGGTTTAGGGTAAGCGTTACGATGTTCATTGTATATATTTTAATTGTATCCGAGCAGACTGATTTGATTTACAGCCATTCTCTTTGAAACATAAGGTATTTATTTGTTGTTTTGCGCCGACAATGATACTCAAACTTAATGAATCTAACCTGAGAGAAGCGACGCATTTATTGGCAGAGCGCGATGAAACCATGGCAAAGGTATTCCTGCAATATGGATATCCGCCACTTTGGTCGCGCGAACCCGGTTTTGCCACGCTGGTACACATGATTCTGGAGCAACAGGTCTCACTTGCTTCTGCAAATGCTGCCTTTAACCGCTTGAGTCAACACCTTTCGGGGCAAATTACGCCGGAACATTTGCTCCAAATGTCGGATGAATCTATGCGCACGATCGGCTTCAGTCGTCAAAAAATAAACTACGCGCGCGCACTTGCGGAGGCTTTAATTCATAAACACCTGGATTTGAGTCAATTAGATGAATTGTCTGACGCCGAAGTAAAAACGACATTGGTTGCCCTCAAAGGAATCGGCGTTTGGACAGCCGACATTTACCTCTCCGAATGTCTGCTGCGCACCGATATTCTTCCCAAGGGGGATATTGCGATGTTGGAGGCATTTCGTGTGCTCAATCAACTAAACGAACGGCCGGACCACCCCTATTTTGAATCCGCCACCGAGCACTGGCGCCCTTGGAGAAGTGTTGGCTCAAGAATGCTTTGGCATTTTTATCTTTGCGAACGTAAGAAGTAGATTGTCTTTCAACATGCAGTTTTAAAACAGATCAAAATGTCTGATTTTTTTAAAAATAAACGGGTTTGGATTACCGGCGCATCCTCCGGAATCGGCGAGGCGTTAACGTATGCGTTTGCCCAAAAGCAAGCGCATCTCATTATCTCTGCCAGAAACGAACAGGAACTCAACCGCGTGGCTGCTGCTGCGGCCCAAGCTGGCGCGGCTTCCGTCATCGTGCAGCCCCTTGATCTGGCTAAACACGATTCCATTCCCGAAATCGTGGAAATCGTATCCAAAAAAGTTGGGAAAATTGATATTCTAATCAACAATGGTGGCGTTTCTCAACGTTCCTTAGCCATTGAAACCGGTCTTGAGGTGGATAAAAAAATCATGGACGTCAATTACTTCGGAACGGTAGCGTTGACCAAAGCCGTATTGCCCGGCATGTTGACCCATCAACTTGGACATATTGTTACCGTCACGAGTCTAACCGGCAAATTCGGGTCGCCATACCGTTCCTCTTACGCCGCAGCCAAACACGCACTGCACGGTTTTTTTGATAGCTTAAGGGCTGAATTAAGCGATTCGCATATAAAAGTAACGCTGGTTTGTCCAGGTTTTGTGCGTACCAATGTGAGTATCAACGCATTAACAGGCAGCGGCGCTAAATTGGGCACGATGGATGATGCGACAGATAAAGGCATGTCGCCGGAGACAGTGGCGTATAAAATCTTGCGCGCCGTTGAACTGGGTCGGGAAGAAATCTATTTCGGAGGCAAAGAGGTATTAGGCGTTTATTTAAAACGCTTTTTCCCCGCTTATTTTTCAAAAGTAATCAGAAAAGCAAAAGTTCGGTAACGCTTACCTTACGCGGGTGGTTGCTAATAAACGCTTTATGCTATAACGACCACTACCCTTACCTGCCAGCATGAGCAAGCCGCCAATGATGGCAATATCTTTCATAAACAGGATGCTTTGCATACGCATTTCACTTTTAGGAGCATTCCAAAAAGCATGAACTAAAAACGTAACTGGTACCCAATATGATAACAGCATCCAGGTGCCCAGCTTGGTGCGATAGCCCAACAAAACCATCATTCCTCCCATTATCAGGAAAAAGATAGCGCCATAAAGCAATAAATCCTGCTTCCAGGTAAGCCCATATTGAGACATTGTCTGCTGGGTCTTATCAAAATAAATCGTTGAGTCTACTGCCTCAAATATAAAAATCGCAGAAAGAAAAATCCTGCCGATCAAATCGGTGATATCACGCATGGTTCTGACCGGTCATTCCGGCATAAAGTATTGATTCAAGCCCCTTCATCCCCTGAAAGGTATGCGAAGGTATGATTTTTTTACAAACCGAATCGCAATGCCTTTTTCGGCCATAGTATTTCCCTGCTTGCGAACATAAAAAAGCCCCCCTCCTACTATTAGGAGAGAGGCCATCCCAAAAACCGATTTT
>JBAXTB010000639.1:0-2022 GCA_037130425.1 Bacteroidota bacterium | reverse complement strand
ACGCCCGATGAAAGGCGAAAACAACAAAACCGTGCAACGCCCGATTAAACGCGCAGATTAATTAATTCCCCGTGCCACAACCCCCACCCACCAAACGCTCAATTTCTCAAACAAATACCCCCCCAACAACGCCAAGGGCAAATACGCCGCCAGCACCGCCGCGTTCACCGAAATCCCCTGACTTTCCAGCAACATCAACCACCCATCCAGCACCAGCACATGCGCCAAATACAAGGAATACGAAAACCCGCCGATCCACAAAAACACCCGTTTCAGCGGACTAAAAAACAAATCACCCACCCGAAACAGAAAAATACAAAGGGCAGAATAGCCAAATAAGGCCGGAATATCATTAAAAACCTTGCCAGCGTCGCCCATTTTCAGGATCATCAAAATCATAATGCCCGTAAAAACAAGGCCCGCCGGTAAATACCAGCCCCAGGGATAATTCCAAAAATCCGGACGAATGCGCGGTGTGGAAACAGGCGGCGCGGTCGTTTGTTTTTTGTACAAATCCGCCAACACCTGCCCAAGTGCAAATTCCCATAAAAATTGCAGGAAAAAACTATTCCAGGTGCGCATACCACCTTTATCCAAGACAAAAACCACCAACCACCAGCCGATGGAAATGCCCAAACAGATCCAAAAATAAATCCAGGGTTGCGTAAACCGATTCTTCAACCATAGCAGCAGCGGAAATACTAAGTAAAACTGCATAATTGCGCTGATAAACCAAAAATGCCCGCCAAAACTATGGATGTACCGTTCAAAAAACATCTGGTACAAACCCACGCCCGCCAGCCAGGCATCCCAACCATCTTGAAACAAATGCACGGTATAAGCAGCAACCAAACTCAAACTCAGCGCCAGCACATAAGGCAGCCACACCTTCACCGCCCTGCGCCGGTAAAACGCCCCCGCCGAACCAACCGTAGAAGACAAACCCAGCCCAAAACCCGACAACAAAAAGAACAAATGAACCCCTGATCCGCCGAAAATAATGGCCTTTTGCAACAGCGGACTCAAATCCAGCCGCTGCAAGGCATGGTAACACACGATCGTGAAAATCGCGTAGCCCTTGGCAAAATCAAGAAATTCGATTTTTCGCATGATCCGGTTAATTTAATAGTCGGCCTTATTCAAATCCCGATTTTGCGCCATTTCCGCCGTAATCACCTCCTCCATATACACCACCTTCTCATGCACCGAGGGCGCAAAATACTTATTCGGATCCCGCATCCGCAACAACCCGCGCGTTTGCCGCCAAATAAACTTCGGCACTGCTTTAAGCGCCTGCCACACCGCCCGCGACGCCCGTGAAAGCCGCAGCGTCCATAAAACCGTAACGGCAAAAACAAACACCGCAACCGTCAACGCCAAGGAAATCCGCCAATCCAAGAATAAACCTGCCAAAGCCAGCGCAAAAGCCGTTCCCAATTGGATAAACATCGGCAAAGCCAGCGTCACAACCCCAAAAAAGAACTGGTTGGCGCGCAGCCCTGTAATTCCGCGACGCAAAATACCCAAAGCATTCGGAATGTTTTGAAAATATGAAAACAACCAGCGACTGCGCTGCGTTTGCACGGCCTCGCCGCTGCTCACTTTTTCATCGTAACAAATGGCTTCCAGCGCAAACGCAATCCGTTCATTGCGGCGCAGGAGGAAATTTTGTAAAATTTTATCCTCTTGCAACATTTTTTTGCCCAAATGCCGCCCTTCCATGATCTCCGGACTATCCAGATACGCCCGATACACCTCGCTGCGGGTCGCCATACCGGAACCGCTGATGACCGCCGAGCCGCCCAGCAAATAAGGCGCATACCGTTCAATATAGTTCTTATAAATTTCTCCAAGCGAATCGGCTGCAGCGTAACTGCTGTCGAGATTTTTAGCGCTGCGCTGACCTTGTACGCAAGCATAACCGCTTGTGGTATAGCGATTTATCACTTCTAAAAACTGCGGATGCGCCAGGTTGTCGGCATCAAATACGACCGTGTACGCGTGCGGATTTTTAAAACGATC
>JBAXTB010000638.1:0-2035 GCA_037130425.1 Bacteroidota bacterium | reverse complement strand
CCCTTCAGGGGTTTGGGGTGGCCAAAACAAAACGCCCCATCATCCCTACCCACCAAACAACACCTTTCCGCCCACTAATAAAAAAGTGGGCCACACGCGGCCCACTTTTTTAAAGGGTAAAAGGGTAAAAGAACCAAAGGGTTACTTTGTCCTGGCTAGACGAAAACCGATGTCGTCGTCGCGATCCGTGGGCGTGCCGCTGTAGCGAACCGCCACACGGCAACTCTGCGGGTAGCTGTACCACGACCCGCCGCAGATAACACGGTAGGAGCCAGATGTAGGCCCGCGTGGGTTTTTCTGGTTTTCAGTTGTATAGTCTCCATACCAGTCATTACACCACTCGCGTACGTTTCCACTCATATCATGCAAGCCCAAGGCATTCGGGTTGCGCAGGCTGCCTACCGCGACTGTCTTGCCTCGATTAAGACCGGATAAGGAGTATGTTTGTTTGTATGAATTGCTTCCGTTAAAATTAATTTTAGCCGGATCCGCAATATCCTGCCCATTGCCGAAGCGTACTTTTTTTCCACCTTCCCGGGCGGCGTATTCCCATTCGGCTTCGGTGGGCAAACGGTAGTTTTTACCAGGGAAACGATCATTAAGGCGTTTCAGAAAATCCTGTACGTCATTCCAGGATACCTGTTCCACCGGACAATCATCGCAGTTTTTATGATTGGAAGGACGTTCGTTCATAATGGCAAACCACAGGGCTTGGGTTACTTCGTATTTCCCAATTTCAAAGGCAGAAAGGCTGACCTGGTGTACGGGTTTTTCATATGTTGCACCTTCGTCAAACAAATCCCCCATCCTAAAATCGCCTGCGGGCACGCGCGCCATTTCTAAGGATAAGGCTGCTGCGGCTGGCAAATCTGTGGGGGCGGCGGCCTCCTGCTTGTCCTGTGCTGGTTCGTTTTGGGCAGGCGCGCCCGAAATATCTGCGGGTTTAGCGGGTTCCTGTTTGTTCTGCGCAGGTTCATTTTGCACAGTTGGGCTTGTTTGAACCTGCGTTTCTGCAAGGTTTTTTCCCTGCGCTGTATTTTGTTCTACCGCGCTGGTTTTTCCGGGATTCCGATCTTCCTGCTTTTGCTGTTCTTTGTGTTCGGCGACGCGTTGTTGTACGGCTATGGTGGCCGTATTCAAGCGCTCAGCCACCGCCCGGCGAATGGGCGCCGGTTTCTTTTCAATGACTTCCGTAACTTGCTTAACCGCATGGTCGCTGCCGTATTGCTCTAAGGTTTTCAAAGCCTCATACGTTTGGGCCGGGGACTCGGCGGCTACTGTTTTTTTCACAATGGCCTGGTCTATATCCGATTGTACGGCGTTCAAAACTTTACGGTCGTTCGCGGCAGCGGCGACTATATCGCTGAGGCGGGCTAATTTTGGGAAATCCTGTACATATTGTTTGAACTTTTGCGGCTGGGGATCACTGTTCATGGAGCGCACATAAGCTTGCTCCAGCAAGGTCAGGGCTTCGGTTTTTTGAGTTTCCGGCAAATGTTGTTCTACAACTGACTTTAAACGGGGCAGTTGAGTGGCGTCCGGATAATCCGTTAGAAAACGTTGGAGCAACGGTAGATCTGCCTGTTTTTCAAGGATTTCTATGGCTTTTGTCTCTTGTTCTCTTATGCGTTCACGTACTTTTTCTTTAAAAATTCCTCGTATCCCAATTTCCTTTTGGTAGGCCCGTAAATCCTCCAGTCGGCCGCTTCTTTCGGCCCGCAAATAATAGGCCTTGTCTACGCGCGGGTTCTCGGCTTTGGTTTTATCCCAAGTATCAATGTATTTCTGGTAGGCATCGGCGGTGTCAATAATACTTGCTTTCCACCAGTCGCGTACGGGCGGGGGCGTGAGCGCCCAGGCGCCTGTGGTGCCGGCCATGAGAAAAACGAGGAACAGGGCGGCGTATTTACCGGCTTGGGGTAATTTGAAAGTTTCTTTTTTAATTGGTTCGGGTATACTTTCTTCGATTTTTTCTGGAATAGGGATGGGCGCCTCGATCTCCTTTTTGGTGTATTCAATTTGTTTGGATTCGCTC
>JBAXTB010000637.1:0-2039 GCA_037130425.1 Bacteroidota bacterium | reverse complement strand
CTGGTAGTAAAGTTGGCTGTTGCGGAAAAATTGGAGCAGTCGGTTTTGACCTGCCAGTTATAAGCGGTATTAATGGATAAACCGCTTATTGTCATAGTTGTAGCACTTGTGCTGCCTGCGCTGGTCCAGGTACTTGCTGTGCTTAATTTATACTGTATCGAGTAGGATGTGGTACCTGTTACTGCGCCCCAATTCAATTGAGCCGAGGTACTAGTGATATTGGTGGTTGTCAATCCGGTAGGCGCATTGCCGGTTTGGCTTAGGCAAGAGGCTGCTAATACTTTTGAGCGAATCCAGTTGCCGGGTACCGACCCGAAACCGTTGTTGAAGTTGATGCCGTAATTGGTCAGGTGGCAATAACTCATGATGGTGCCGCCGTTTACGGGCGCGGGGCCGGGCGGACAAGAACCTTCCGGCGTTACGCAATTGTCGAGTGCGCCGCCGGGCCAGCTACAGGAATGGGTGTGCCAGGAACCCAGGTTGTGGCCGAGTTCGTGTGTTACCACTTCCACCGTCCAGGAATAAGTCGGCACGTTTTGGTAACTGTTGTAAATGGCGCTCACGCCAAACGCATATTCTTTGACGCAAATAGCATCCACGAATGCGATTCCCCCTCCGAGACTGCGGGTACTAAGAAAATGCGCCAGGTTTCCGTTAAAATTGGCGCCTCGCGTGGTACGGAAAGCATTCAATACGCCGCTGGTACTGGTTTGGGAAATGTATGGGTCGGGTGTGTTCCAAACGTAGATTTGTGAAATGGAAACGCTTATGTTCTCGTTTGCATAAAGGGTGGCTACCTGGTTAAAAAGTGCTGTAACATAATTGTTTACGTTGGTTACGTTAGAGCCTTTATCCAGGTACAATTGGTAATCGCACTCAAAATAAATCTGTACGGTTTTGCAACCTACGCTGCGGTCGTCTGATCCTTCAGGGCTTCCAATCGTGTGAATGTCTTCATCCGTGAAGCAGGAGTAGGGTGCAGCGGCATGTAAATCGGCCGTTTTGTAAAACACGTAGTTTTCAGAGCCGTCTTCCATTCGGGCGAGTTGGTACGTTCCGTTTTCGTCGGTGGCCATTGCGACCAAACCTTCTGGGAAAATACTCAAACAAGCGAGGGAATAATCATTGCCCTGCATAATACCCCGATAATACAACCCATGTGAAACGGGCACATTGTCGCGAGCGTTTTCCCCCAAAGTACCGAAGGAAAATTCCGGCGCCAGAATGTCGACCCGAGCCATTTCCAGGGTGTAGGTTTCGCCGTTGCTGGTCGGGATTTGAAATTGAAGGGTGAGGGGGGCCGTTTCCAGAAGTAGGTTTAGTTGGCTTCGGTCGAGGCTCAGGGCGGAAGCATGATCGACAGTGGTTTTAAGGTCGGAACGATCTTGTACCTTGTCGAACAATTGGACTGGCTGGAAATCACCGGATGATCGATAGCTTTCCAGCCATTTTGCGACGGCGCCGGTGTTTTGGGCCGAAGAAACCGCCGGGAGCAGGAAGCTCAATACCAGCAGGGTAATGAAGGTGCGGATTGTGGTTAAAAAAGAATTCAGCATGTTTATTAAGATTAAGAAGTGAAGAAATCAAACTAATTCATTCAAGTGGGGGATTCCGCTTATGACAGCGCATTGGAATCGATTTGACAGGTGGATTAAAGGCAATAGGATTTAAGGGCCGACGTGGTGATCGGCAATTTTTTTTAAAAGGAGTACCTGTGCGCAACGTTGTCGTTCAACGTTTGCATTCGGTTAACCGTCTTTTGATTAGACTGGCGGTGTTTGTGTTTGCCTGAAAATAATGCGCCCTAATCCCAAATCTCCGCGCAGAGACTGGAACCAAACTGTTTCACTTGTTGGAACAAGGCTTGATTCTCGGTTTTTGCAATTCGCTACGGTTGCCGCTCAATCCGTTGTCGGGATTCAAATCATTGAATTCGGCATGGTTCGTGGCGGCAGCGCAGGGAGCGCATACGCGGGGTCGGACAAAGGGATCGTGCAGAAAGCACAATCGAGTGTTTGTGAAACTAATGTAGTGCTGAT
>JBAXTB010000636.1:0-2053 GCA_037130425.1 Bacteroidota bacterium | reverse complement strand
TATCGAACAGAGGAATATCGAATATCGAACAGAGGAATATCGAATATCGAACAGAAGAATATCGAATATCGAACGGGGGCGTTGGGCTTAGTATCCGAAGATACCAGGCGAAACGCTTCTGTTCGATATTCGATATTCTTCTGTTCGATATTCGATATTCCCTACCGTCCAAGGTGTACCAAAAGCACACTCACATCCGCCGGACTAACCCCTGAAATGCGGCTCGCCTGCCCAAGCGTGAGCGGGCGCATACGCGAAAGTTTGTCGCGGGCTTCGTTGCTCAGTGCGCCGATGGAACGGTAGTCAAAGTCTTCCTGAAGCCGCATGTCTTCTAAGCGGTTCATTTTGGACACCATTTCCTCTTCTTTTTTGATATAACCCTCGTATTTGAGGCCGATTTCCGCTAATTCCACAAATTCCTGTTCGTAAGGCGCAAGGAAACGACCGAGTTCGGGCAAAGCGTCTCCCAGCGATTTCAGGTCTACTTGCGGGCGCAGGAGGATGTTGTACAGTTTCACTTTTTGCACCGTCGGCGCCGATTCTACTTGTTTCAAATAGCCGTTTATCTCATCCGGACTCACGGTGGCGTTGCGCAGGAAATGTTCGATTTCAACAGCGGCCTGTTCTTTGCGGCGCACCCGATCCATCCGAACATCCGCGCCCATCATACCAAGGCGATGCGCGATGGGCGTCAGGCGCAAATCAGCATTGTCCTGGCGCAGCAAAATGCGGTATTCCGCACGGCTCGTAAACATGCGGTACGGCTCCTGCGTGCCCTTGCTCACCAAATCATCAATCAACACCCCGATATACGCTTCCGAGCGTTTCAGGATCAGCGGATCTTGTTCTTTTACCGCCAGGGCCGCGTTTAACCCCGCCATAAGTCCTTGACAACCAGCCTCTTCGTAGCCCGTTGTGCCATTTATTTGTCCGGCAAAAAACAGGTTTTTCACCAAATGCGTTTCCAGCGACAGTTTCAACTGGGTCGGCGGAAAATAGTCATATTCAATGGCGTAACCCGGCCGGAACATTTTTACATTTTCCAAGCCCGGCACCTTGCGCAGCGCCTTGAATTGCACGTCTTCCGGCAGCGAAGAAGAAAAACCGTTGATGTAAATTTCGCAAGTTTCCCAGCCTTCCGGTTCAATGAACAACTGGTGGTTGTCTTTATGGCTGAAACGCTCAATTTTATCCTCAATACTGGGGCAATACCGCGGACCAAGGCCCTGAATACGGCCCGCAAACATGGGCGACTGGTCAAATCCCGTGCGTAAAATATCGTGTACTTCTTCGTTCGTATGTGTGATATAGCACGGCAATTGTTTTTTCAAGGCCGGCGTATCCGTGTAGGAGAATTTGCCTGCCGGTTCGTCGCCCGCCTGCACTTCCATACGGCTATAATCCAAAGATCGGCCATCCACGCGGGGTGGGGTGCCGGTTTTCATACGCCCGGATTCAAACCCAAGGGAAACGAGTTGTTCCGTAATGCCTTTTGCCGCGCTTTCGCCTGCCCGGCCGCCGCCGAGTTGTTTTTCGCCGATGTGGATAATGCCGTTCAGGAAGGTGCCGTTGGTGAGCACCACGGCGTGGCCTTCTATTTCAAGTCCCATGCCCGTGCGCACGCCGCCCACGCGACCGTCTTTTACAATCAGGCCGTTTACCATATCCTGCCAAAAGTCGATGTTAGGGTGCGCCTCCAGCATCATGCGCCATTTGTGGGCAAACTGCATCCGGTCGCTTTGCGCGCGCGGCGACCACATGGCAGGCCCCTTGGAGCGGTTGAGCATCCTGAATTGCACCATCGTATGGTCGGTGACAATACCCGAATACCCGCACAAGGCGTCTATTTCACGCACAATCTGGCCTTTCGCCACCCCGCCCATGGCAGGATTGCAGCTCATTTGTGCAATGGTTTGCATATTCATGGTGGCCAGCAGGACTTTACAGCCCATGTTGGCAGCCGCTACGGCCGCCTCACAACCGGCATGGCCGGCGCCGACTACAATTACATCGTATTTTGGAAACATGACTAATTCGAATAGAAGTCGTAAAA
>JBAXTB010000635.1:0-2054 GCA_037130425.1 Bacteroidota bacterium | reverse complement strand
AGTCACTGATTATGTCGGATTCTGTTGGCGGGGAAAAGATCGAGTTGAACGATGAGGTGGCGCTGGGAATTGAGGTTTCGTTGAATTGAGTTTGTTTTTAGAGATATAGATCCGCACCTTGTTTTTTGAATGGGGTGCGGATTTTTTTGTCCTCCGAATCTCAGTTCGCTTTTAAATTCTAATTACAAATCCGAACCTTTATCTTTGATAATGATTGCGGATTTGCTACGTTTATGGGGTAAAATTATTGAATAGGATGAACACAGGTAATAAAGTGCTTCGCATTTGGAGGCATATAGAGTTTTCACAAAATTGGAAAGATTGCGATACGTCTTCGCTGGACGATATTGCGGCATCATGGTTTGCGCGCAGAAGTACATTACAAGCGAATTCAATTGATTTTAAGGAGTTTATAGAACGATTAAAACGAGAACATGCCATTGAAACCGGCATTATTGAACGCCTTTACAGCCTAAGTACGGGCGTGACGGAGAAACTGATTAAAGAAGGTTTTTATAGCAATTTGGTTAGTCATGGTGATACCGACGTACCAACGCCAGTACTCATGAATCATTTAAATGACCACTTGGAGGCAGTTGATTTCATTTTTGATACGGTTATAAATGAAAGACCGTTATCAGTTTCTTTCATCAAGCAAGTCCATCAATTAGTAACTCGGCATCAGGAATCCGCAGAAGGTCGAGATCAATTTGGCAATAAGTTGAAGATACCGCTGCTCAAAGGGGCTTTTAAAATCCGGGAAAACAACCCGACAAGAGCAGACGGAACCCTTATTCTGTATTGCCCGCCGGAACATGTGGAGGCGGAGATGGACAACCTGGTTCAAATATTGGGCAAATTGGAAAATGACAACATTCATCCGCTGATTATTGCGGCTTGGGTACATCACGCTTTTATAACAATCCATCCATTCCAAGACGGGAATGGCAGGGTATCACGACTTTTAACAAGCTTAATCTTGATAAAAGCAGGCTTTTTCCCATTCACGGTACTGAGAGAAGAGGTCAAAGTGCGCTATTTTAAATCCCTTGAATTAGCGGATGACGGAAAACCGGGCGACTTTGTTGCATATTTGAGCAAAACACAAATACGGAGCATTGAAAGGATTTTGAATATCCGAGAGGTTTCTTTTATATCATAACAAGCTTTGTCGGGATGAGGGCGCGCCTAATGTCGTCAACTTAAAGCGTCAGTTCTGAGGTGTCATCTCCGACCAAAGGAGGAGGTGACATCTCAGAACGAAGATTACGTGAGCGCTTCAGTTCAAAACCTTATTCTAATGACCGCGCGTATTGTCGGGGTGACTGCGAGTCAACCCGACAATTATGCATGATCTCAACTTTTTATTCGGCGAAAAAATCGCGGATTATTTCAGGAACTTGTTTTGCAAATGCTTGCCCGACAAGCGAAACTCATTACCCCTCCAAAGTTTTTTTAATATTTCCCACCCATCCAAACTTCCTGACAATCAATATTTTACAAAATAATTTATACGCAAACGCGCGATTAGGCGTTTAACCTTTATCATTTTTTCCCCATTCCTTCGTTCCTTCACGGTCTTAAAAATGAAAATCCGCCTTCTTCCATGCAAAAGCAAGTAGATATGGAAGCGCTCACCCGGCTTATCCACACCGAGAGCGCATTTATCGAACAATTGAATACCGTCACCGCTGAAGTCATTGTCGGGCAGCACAACATGCTAGAACGTCTGCTTATCGGGCTGCTCACCAAGGGACATATCCTGCTGGAAGGTATGCCCGGATTGGCTAAAACGCTGGCTATCAAGACCTTGGCACAGGCCGTGGACGCCAAATTCAGCCGCATCCAGTTTACACCTGATTTGCTGCCAGCCGACGTAGTTGGCACCACCATATACAATCCGGCCCTGGCTCAGTTCACCGTGCGCCGCGGACCAATATTTGCCAATTTTGTACTGGCCGATGAAATTAACCGGGCGCCGGCCAAGGTACAAAGCGCGCTGCTGGAAGCCATGCAGGAACGCCAGGTGACCATCGGCAACGAAACTTTCCCGC